>JANXRR010000195.1 GCA_025356795.1 Bacteroidia bacterium | reverse complement strand
ATTTTCTTTTTTGCTTCTTCAGTATGGGTCTTTCCATAAAAGTGGTTTTTAACTCCTTTTCTTGCTTCACTCATTTTTGTTCTAGTCTCCTCAGAAATTGGTGCCCTATTCTTCCAAGAATCTCTTAATTTCTGTCTAGTTTCTTCACTAACAACCTTTCCCTTCTCTGATTGACTAATCTTCTTTTTAGTTTCATCAGAACAAGGACTACCACTTTTTTTAGAAACACCACCATTAGCAGAATTATAACAAAGTCCTTGTTCTTTTAAATCTTGAATAAGTTCAATTTCTCTTTGATCTGCTTCTTCATTTGTTAAATCAGTTTCTAAAATTACAAACTTGAAATATAATTCAGTATATTTATTCCATGCATTTTGTAAATAATCACAATGATGCTTATTGTTTCTTAAATAACACTTATGAACACACCATCTCCTTGTAGGAGAAGTAGTTTGGCCTATATATCTCTTATCGTTTTTAAGATTAATTATCATATAAATACTATTCATAGTCCTATATTCAAGGTATATGTCATATTCACCTAGCTCAACATGTATTTTGGTCTTCGACCAAGGCTTCCCATATCCAATTGGGCATTCTTATTTTCACGAGCAATCTTTTCAATGGCTCTTGCTACTCTTGCATCATAAGCCTGTAATCGAACCATTTGTTCTTCTTCAGAGGCTGAGATTTCAGAGGTGATGACAGCAGCCAAATATGCAATAGCTGGCCTAATTTCATCAGGAATATCTGGCTCTGAAGAACAAACTTCTGCTGTGGTTGTCGTAAGAGAAGCTGTCAAAGTGATTGATGTAGGGGAATTGACAGTTTGAATTACTCTTGAAACTCCAGCCGTATCAAAATAGATATTCATTCCAGCCACCATACCATTTGTACTGCCAACTGTCTGTGTGGCACTTGTTGCCACAGAAGTGACCGTTGTTGGAACTACCATATCAGCAGCGAGGTAAAGACCAGAAATGTAATTTCCACCAGTATCTACAACTGCTTGAGATGGTGCAGGATAAAGAACAATTTTGTCATTTGAAACAGTTGCAGCAATGTATGGAACTCCTGCTCCATCGCTTCTCCATGTGGGAATGTAATTGTTCAATTCTGTGACAGCCCATGTTCCACGTTGACCTTTTGAATCAGTAAGAGTTCGGTTATTTATAATCACTTGCAGTGGCCTTAATACTCTTCCTGAAACTACACTTAAATCTCTAATATTGATAGGATTCAATGCATTGGATTGTGCCGTAAGTGTTAGTACAATGCTTGGATTATATTGAAATATATTCTTTGAAATTATATCTTTTGCATAATTGAGATCATCAAGCATTTGAGCATTTGTTGGTGCCGAATCCTGACTAACTCTTGAGTCAAGATCATAAGACAATAGACTCTTTAAAAGAGTCATAATTTGTGAAGTGAACATTGGCATACTTACTATTTCAAGGTAAGCAAAGTGAAATCCTAGTTAGCCTAATGAGGCAGTCTTTTTAGCTTTTCTTATGTAGGAATTAATGAGCTTTTCAATCTCTTCTGGTGTGGAGACATTTCGGGCATCTTCTTTGACAGCATAAGTGAGGTTAATCCAGGCTCTTTGCCTTACCTCTTTCATGTGCCCCTTATTATAAACAACTCTGCTGCCCATATAGTAATAATTATAGACAGGGATGAGCTTTATCCTGCTTTAAACCATTCCATAACCCATAAATTAAACCATTTTATCAATAAAAAAGCCTCTCCGAAGAGAGGCTTTGAACCTAATTTAATAGATTTTGTATTACTAATTAGTTAGTAATGTTCACTAATTTTCCGTTATATTGTGGATTTTTGCACAAAAATCCAATCCACATGTTAAATTGCATACCATAAGCAGCCACGAGGTCAAGACGAGGAGTTAAACCTTGTGCAACGAAATCACTTTCGTTAAGGTAGAACACCCAGCTAGAACTGTCTAGAACACCAAGTGTGGATGCAGGAGCATACTTATCAAGCATGAAGTTCATGCCTCGGAATCTGAAGTACAAAGAACCGAACTCCATCAAATCGCTGTAAGAATCAATGATGGTGTAAGGAGTTAAAGCGGCTTCTGCAATATTGTACACTGTTGCAGCAGCAATTGCTACATCAGGCGTCCCACCAGCAACGATGATAAGATTACGAAGCTGAGACAGCTTGTTCAAATCAAATGTTGAAGAGCTTACAACCTGACCACGGAAGTCAATATTAGAAGACTGTGAGCGATCAATGTTTCCATATTCAGAAAAAGCTGTTTCACCCGAGGTTACACCGTCAGAGGCTGCCCAAGGCCAGCCACCAAGCTGAGTTCTTGCAGGAGCATTGGCAGAGTTAATTTGAGTACCAATTTCCTTTTCGATTGTGAGCATCACATCAGTGAACTGGTCTTGAATCCAAGAGACAGTCTTTGCTTCATTGCCCTTAATTCTATCCATTTCCGAGCGAGGAACAGCCAAGTTTTCAACGTAGTGAGTAAGGTCAAAGAGCATAGCTCCATAACGATTACCTACATAGTCGGGAGTGTTGGTTGCAACTTCAGCCGAGCCGTCAGCAACGGTAGCAAGACCAGCAAGTAGCTTGCCACGGTCACGGAATTCAATTTGGTAACCAGAAATTGTGTTTAGTCGTTCCCAAGTAGCTTTTTCGTAAGGATTGCTACCTGCTTCTTTCTTACCCAAGATTGAGTAAGCAAGACCATTCTTCTTTCTAACAATGTTGATAGCTTCCTTAGAATAAAGTTGATTGAACATGCCTGAGAGAGCATTAGTGTTAATTGTTGAATCATACCAAAGTACGTTTGCCATATAATTTTTCCTTTCTTAGCCCTTCGGGGGCTGTTTGTTTCTTGTATCTTAAAATCAAATTTACTATTAGTATAGTATTTTGAACTTATTCAACTTTTTGTATCTTGTTAGGACTAGCATTGGTATGCAAAGTTGCTCTCTTGGTAGAAAACTACGATACAATTATTCATTTAACGATAAATAAATAAGCCTCCTGCAAATTTCATAAAAAATCTACAAGAGGCCAGAATTAACTTACTTTTTTAAGCTTTCTTCGAATTGTGATGCTTTCTTCTTTCCTTTATTCCAGGGGGTATGCCCTTTACAGGCTTCACTAATCTTCTTTTTGGTTTCATCACTCATTGGTTTTCTATTAGAAGCCACAATTTTCATAGATTCACTAATCTTCTTTTTTCGTTCTTCTGACAGTTTTTTACCAGTATTCATGATCCTCATTTTTTCAATAATATTATCTGTTCTTTTCTTGTGTCCATCTTTTAGTTTTTGAAGTGTCTCTTCTGTTCTTACTTTTCCACGATTTGATTCACCAATCTTTCTTTTGGTTTCATCACTAAGAATTTTACCTTTCGTACCACCACCATTAGAATTATAACAAAGAGCTTTTTCCTTAAACTCTTGAATTAGTTCAATTTCTCTTAAATCAGCTTCTTCAATTGTTAAATCTATTTCAAGAACTACAAACTTGAAATACAGTTCACCATACTTATTCCAAGACCTTTGTAAATAATCACAATGGTGAGTACCAGCATTAAGGCTTCTAAAATGGTCTTTACATCTCTTAGAAGCCTTATAAGACTGTCCTATATATCTCTTATCGTCTTTCAAGTTAATTATCATGTAAATTGCTTTCATATTAATACATTATAAATAACTAGTTAAGATTCCTATTAGTCTTTTGAATATTGTGAACAAACAAAATCGTAAGCATCTTGGGTGGATTTATCAATTCCAGAGAATTTGGGGCCACTTCCAATTGCTTTTCCTGCTGGTTTATTACCAGTGAGAATTTCTTTCTTTGGAGCTTTAGGAATAGATGACTTGGCTGCATGTTCAATAAACAAATCTACATGATGTTTTTTTACAATCTTAACTACTTCATCCATAGTCTTTGGTTGCTCCCCATTAAGAGCTTCCACAATCTGAGATTTATCAAGTTTTAGGCCGTCAAAATCACGATCAATCTTATCAATAATCTTTTCAGAATTGTTATTTATCCATGTAGATGTTTGCTTCTGTTGTTCTAGAGCCATAGCCATAGCCTTTTGCTGTTGAACAAACTTAGCAACTTCAACATTTTGCTGTTTAACTGCTTGAAGTTCAGCAGCTAGTTTCATTTCAATCTTTGATTCAAAACCATAATCTCTATAGTTATCAAAATCATTACTTACTACAGGGATTTGTTCAACTTCACTCAATGTTTGGGAATGTGAAACACCAAGAAGTGCTACAAGTTGATTGACACTTAAATTTGTAGCTTGTGCCGTGGCTTCTACTAACTGCTTGATAGCATGTGGAGCATATTCTGGATTTGCAAGAGCACCTTCCCAGCCTTTATAATGTTCTTTGACGGCTTTTGCCTCTTCCTTCTCAGCTTTTAACTCATTAAGAACTTTTTTAACACCTTTCTCCATCTCTCGTGCCCGTTTTCTAATGTTATCGGGAACAGTTTCGTCATCAAGGAGTTCACGAAGCGTTTTATCTTCGATTTCTAAATCATCGTTTGGTTTAGGAGATTCACCCTCAAGTAAATCATTAGCATTTTCTGGCTCATTAGAAACAAGAATTTCATCTTCAGGTTTTTCTTTAGCCTCAGATTCAATTTCTAATAGTTCTGGCTTAGAATCATCCTTTTCTGATTCTTTGATAAGTGCCTCATAAGCATCTTGAGCCGTAAATGGTTTTGTTGGAATGTAATCTTGTGTAGATTCGGTTTCGGGACGTTGTGTATTGTCTGCCATACTTATTCTTTAAATACACATTGGACTTTTACCTACTTGGTTGGAGGAATATAGTTTGGATCAAGCAAAAATTACATTCCCTCTATCGTCTTACCCTGAGCAGTGGTTGGAAATACTGCACTAGCTTGTGGTGGGGCAACTGGTGCTATCCCACCTGGAATTCCTTCAGGATTGCCCTGTGGAGGCATCTGTGGGGCTTGCTGTTGGGCTTGCTGTGGGGCTTGAACTTGAGACTGATGAATAATTGCCTCATTAACATTTCTTGTACCACTTGCAACCACAATTTTCTTGATTAACCATTGTGGGTCTAGTTGACCAGTTTGAAGTAATGGAATCATTGAAAGATACTTAGAAAGGTCTTGTGCTTGCTGTTGTTTTGTGGCAGTGGAAGTGATCGAATCTTCCCCAATTATGATATCACTAGGTTCCTCAAGCCACTTAGAAATGGATGAATTTTTCCCATTATTGACAATATAAGGTGCATCATCACCGATGCCACTCATATCAAGTCGAGTTTTATCGGTATCACCATCTTGGGCACAAATAAGGACAGCTTTAACGAGTCTTCGATAGAAAAGAAGAGTTTGTCTTACATTCCAACTTCCACCAGAAGAAGAACGATTAACGAGCATTTCTGCTTCGCCTAAAGTCTTGGATTGAGATAGCTGATTTCCACGATCAAGATCGGTTGTAGACGACGCTTCATTAAAAGCGCGATCTAATCTTTGCAAATAAACCATTCTAGTTTGATCTATGGGAGCAGGTGGAATACGAGTAATTGGAGGTTGACCAGCAACTGGAGTTTCCATTTTAATATGGCCTGACCCAGTACCATTTTCAGCATTCTGTACATCCTGCTCATTAAGTTGAGTAGTATCATACACAGTAATTGTGGCAGAATTTTGTACTTCTTGTCGAAGCATTCTTTCCATTTCATCAAGTTCTTCATTGATTGGTTGCGACAGGAAGATATTACCAACGGGCCTTTTCATGCCAGGAAGTAAAGTATTCATGATATAGGCTATTGGCAAAATGTTATAATCACTTCGTTCAATGCTAATGGCTTCTTCTGTTAATTCACCAGGAATAATGGCACAAGTTGGATCAGATTTTGAATCATAACCAAGATCATAGTATTCAAAAATCCGAACTACATCTATATGATTGCCTTCACTGACTGAATAAAGACTTCGTGTGTATTTTTGCACAACTTCCTCACCGTAAAGATCGGTGGCAACTTCGGGTGATAAATAATTAACAAAACAAATCCATCTCATTTCGGATGGCTGCCTTGCATGACGATCCCAAAGTGTGTGAAGTCTTGGTGAATGAATTACATGTACTTTTTGTTTTCCAGTATCAGGATTAGTGGCATAACCAACCTTTATAAAGCCCATGCCAAACTGCAATCCATCATAAATAGCTGATGCAATGCTTTCTTGCCACTCACCATCTGTAGCTCTCTTTCTAAAGAACTGCTTCCTTATTTCAGAAGTAATTTCATCTACATCAGGGAAAGACGGGGAAATATCACTGCCTGCTACGCGGCCTAATTCAATCTTAGATACATTGAGGATTCTATTTGATTTACCAATTTCTCTTAGAGCAATTGTTCTATCTGGAAAATCTGGATATGACGTGCCAGCGTTATCACCTGTTGCTGCACTTAGGAAGTCTCCATTTCCCTCACCAAATACATATTGCATTTGACGATAAATTGAATTACAATCTTGGCGATCAAATCCCTCAATAAGTCTTTTAGTGATATTTTCTTGTGTGGTGAGTTTTGAAACTTTAGCCATACTACAATAATTCTTTTGTTCTTAGGAAAAATCCTAGTTTGCAAATAATATGGGCCGAAGTCAAACAACTTCGGCCCTTTCCTACTCTCATTTGTCGAACTTAGAAAGTTCGAGTGTCAATGAAGGCATAATGATTCTTAATTGTAACAGTTGGGTTGGTTGAAGTCAAACCAACAGCGGCCAAGTTAGCATACATGGTTGGAGGAGTCGTAAGAATCCTCGTTACCTGTGCAAGCTGCGCAGCGGTGAAATCAGTCTGATTGACAGTTGTGCCATCATCATTTGTGAAAGCTCCATAAGCATTTCCTGTCGCGTCATAACCACAAACCATAGAGAGTTTGACAAATGCAGCATTAACAAGTGTGCTAAGAGTTGCACTTGTTGCAATTGTGCCAGAATCTCCACGGGCCTTACCAGTTACAGTTGCAGCAGCTACTGTCTTTCTAAAACCAAGAAAGTCGGTGTATTCGGTTGTTGAAGGCAAAGCCTGAGCATTACCAAAACCGAAGCTAAATCCGACACCAGCAATATCACTCACGGCAACTTCGATACCCATGCCGAAACAAGCTGGTGTGCCAAGAGCAGGAGTGAAAGTTGGAAGAGATTGAAGGTTAAGATTGAATGTGCCATCACTTGGGGTGGTAAAGACAAGTCCAGTTGCTCCATGAGCAATGCTTGCTCCAGTACCAGAGTTGGTAGCAGTGTAATAAGCAGACGAATACTGCTCAAAAGGTGCAATAGGACGGAATGTTAACTGAACCAGACGACCACCTAGGTCGTGAGCCATACCTGCACCCCAGCCGTCATTGAGAGGGTTTATATAAGATGCAATAGGACGATTTCCAGCAAAGCCTGGATCTGTAGGGACATAGAATTTGTATTTTTGTGCCATAATGGTTTACTCCTCGTAAAGTTTATAGATCAAATTCCTCATTTAATCTTTGGTTTACATTTGTATATTTCTGTGCAAAAAACAAATAAACCTACAAATGGTTAATGATTTTTATATCTTAACCAAATAAATCTTACGATTGCATATGAAATAAACAAAATGAAATACACATATATAATCTTTCACAATTTATTCTTTGAATCCCACAGGTCAATATGCGGAAAACCTTGTCTAATAGAACTTCTTTTCCACTTCTGGTCTGAAGGCTCGTGGGCCTCTTTCTTTTAGGGAGCCAACTTTTCCAGCTTTAATATCTTCTTCAATACACTGCTTATTTTCAATGAGCATCTTTGTAGTTTCTTCATCTAAAGATTGTGTATAGATTCCATCTGCTAAAGTAGATGAAAATTGACGTGATCCCTTAATATCACATTGTGGGCAATTTTTACTAGTTTCTATAGTGCCAGTAATGACTTCAAACAAATCAGAACATTGTGGGCAAAGATAGTTATGAATCGGCATTATTTCTTCCTCGTTGGATCATTTCTAAGTTCTGATTCAACCACTTCCTCAAGATGCAAGGCATTATTAAATGCAATGTTCTTAATAGTCACTATACGAAAGCCTAACCATTCATCCAAAGAATGGAATCCATTAAGTGCAAAATACTCATTAGTTCCATCTTCATTGCCTTGTAGTGCCCAGATTGTTCTTGTTTCTAAATCATAAGTAAACATAGGATTGTCGCCACCAGTGTTGATTATATTTGCTACATATGATTCCCAATCAGCTTTCATCTTTTCATCAGCAGTAAACATTTCTGCTGATAATGACTGATCGAAATTAAACTTTTTCATTCCAATCTCCCATGTCTTCCTCAGTTTCCTCAAGTAATTCAAAGACCAAATTAATATTAGAGAAATCAAGGCTAAAGTGCCACTCTAATACACCAGTCTCAATCGCTTTGATTTTTGCCTTTAGAGTTTCAATTCTTTCATCAAACTCATTAAGAATAGAATTCTTTTCTCTATGCAATTTTGTGAGCATCTTAACCTCTTCATTAGTCTTTTCACTTAACACGACAGCTTCTGTCTTAGAAATCTGATTGTTTTCTCCAGCAATAATATAATCTCGGGCTAAATTCTTAGCTCTAGTTAATCTTTCACTAAGATTAAAAACCTGAGAGTCAATCTGAGCATAATTGTCATGGATTCTACCAAGTTCATCCCTCATAAATGACATATCAATGTAATTAGGAGTTGCCTGAAGTCTAATACCACGATTTGGATATTGTGGAGATAGTGGAAGAATATCACAATGCCATTGATCTTTACCAATCTTTTGATCATACATCCAGGGCTGAGGTGGAACTTTCTTATTATGAACCATCCATTGGTTCAGTACCATAATCTTTGCAAGGAGTGGAATAACGAATTCATTAACTTCAACGACTTCTTTTTCTTTGACAGTATTCTTTCTCATACTATTACATTCAAAAAACAAGCCATTTTTACCTACCTTATTTAATATCTATGACTGAGTTTTGGTTTTTGGGTGGGCATATTAGGATTTTGAGGCAATTCCACTTTCTTTGCACCCCCTTTAATCTTAATAAGTAAACTGATACCAAGTGAGACAGCGTCTATTTGGTCATCGTGTTTACCTTGTGGAAATGCTAAACATTCTGAAATAAAATCTGTATTCCATGAGTTTCTTACGAGTTTAACTTTACCAAACTCCATCCTTGAGGCCCAAACACTTGCTTTTTCAAGTTTATCACCTTTGGGAGACAATGGAATAAGTGGAACTCTAAGTGAAGATGCTTTCGTAAACAAATCTTGAACAAGGCCAAGTTGTGTTGCAAATTCTTCAACACCTACGGCAACTTCGATACCATCTTCATCCATATAATTACAAATGACTTTAGCTAGCTCAGGCCAGGTCAATTTGAATTTCTTAACATCTTTGATGTAAATCGTATTATCCCAGGCAAGAGCGATGAGAGCACATGCCGAAAAATCAGCTTGAGTTTTAATGCTTACAGCTAAATCCCATGTTCTAACCCATTTAAGTCCTTGCGGAATCTCATGTTCTGCAACATAGTGAAACCATTCATTTCGGAACAAAGCACCTTCTCGTGGTCTGGGATTACATTGAAAGAGTGATTCAAAAGTGTGAGGATTCATTGCCCTTTGATCTTCGAGCCAATCTTTTGGTTTTAATTCTGGGCAAAGCGGCTCACCTTCAGGACGATGTAATAAATCTTCATCTTCACCTAAACTAAGGGCTGGCATTTTGACTACAGTCCAATTCTTTCCATCTTCAGAATCTAAAATCTTTCCACGAATATCGGATTCGCTCCACGGGGTCATAACTAAAAGCTTCTGGCCGTCTTTAGAAAGACGAGTCGAAAGTTCATCAACAAACCAATTCCATAATGCTTCCTGTGCAACAGGTGAATTTGCATCTTCTCTACCTTTGATTAAGTCATCTAATAGAACTATGTCTGCTGGATTCCCTGTTACCCCACTTTGAACACCTACGGCTAATAACGAGCCACCAGTTTCAAGCTCCCATTGAGTCATTTGTTTGGCATCATGCCTAAATTGAAGGGCACCACCATGAATAGCTATTCTTCGAGCTTTGCGGGCTAAAGTAGAAGCGTATCGTAAGTTGTAAGAAGCAAGAATTGCACGAAGTTTTGGATTTCTCTCAAGTCTCCAAATTAAATATCTAAGCAATAACTCAGATTTTCCATGCTGAGGTGGACAAAGAACCATTAAATTCTTAATCAGGCCTTGTTCATGCTGTTCAAGATTTTTAATGATTTCTTGAATATGAGGATATCTCCAGTTGTACTCGGGGCTTCTTGCTTCGAGCCACTCTAAAAAGGTTTTATTTTTAACTAAACAATCTGAATATTTGTCAGTTTTAAGAAGAGTAGCCCATGATTTTCTTTCTTTAATCTTCATCAGTAGCAAACATGACCTCAATTAGTTCAATGGCTGATTGAGCGGATGATTCTTTAAGTTTTGCAAGACCTTCAGCATTCTGCTTTTGCTTCCACTGTTCATTCTGTGATGTGAAATCATTGATTGAAATTATGTTATTAAGCTGTGATTGAATCAATTTCTTGACCAAATCTCTTAATTCACGATTTTCCTGTCTTTTAATGGCTTTTTTATTTGCATCAGATAGAGAATCGAACCAATCATATATAGTTGCAATTGGAATATTGTAAGTTCTACTCAATTCAGCGCAGGTTGAGCCAGCACAAAGTTTATCAATAACTTCAGCTTTAGTATCAGGTGAATGAATCAAACGAGGAGTTTTAGCAGCTTTAGCCATTTATTTTCTCTCCATGAATTCCTTCAAAAATAGGGAATAAGGTCGTGTATTTGCAGGAGGAGTAGTTGGAGTATCTTCCGTATAAAAAACATCAACTTTCACGTAGTTGATAGTTGTATCTGTGCCCAATCCTGCTGGCATATTATGAACGGCAAACCCACCTGCATAAAATGTGTGATTATTTTTCACACTCAAAGTATAAACCATTTCATTTCTTTCAATTAATTCAATAGCACTTACTTCTTCAAGTATTTGGCCCGAAAGGTCATAAACGAATACTTTTGTTCCAGTTTTAATGCTCCAGGCTTCTTGATAGCCATATTCAGTCAAAAAGGCATGAGTTGTAGTGCAAATAATAGAACGATTAGGAGTTGTAATACTCATTAAGTTATTTCTCTCACTCGAATGAGTTGTAATGATTTCATCAATGGAATTTACTCCATTTGTATCATGTGAGATTATATTATCTCCAGAATTAAGAGATTCAATTGGCACGGTGCCAGTTGGAGTTTGCACCAAAGTACCAGCTACAAATGATTGTGAATTATTACTATATTCATTAAAAGTTGCTACAATACCATTTATTGTGCCAGCAGGGAGTGAAAACGGATTAGCCCCAGCCGTATATTTGGCATAATGAGTTGTAATGGCACCGATGGTGGCTGAAATTGCCACACCGAAACCAGATGTATTAATTTGGGCTACCGTCCAGGTTTGATTCCAAAGATAATTTGATGCTCCAAACCCAACATTAGTTGGTGTTGTAGGCCAAGATGCCGTGAGAGACTTTTCATCACCGACAATTATTCCAGCTTTGACAATCTTAATAGAATTATCTACACCAGTTCCAGTAGAACGGTGGATTGTAGCAGCTTGGCCCGAAATAGTCCAATCTACAGTTCCTACCGTTGAATCATTAGCACAAGAGGCTAGAAAACGTGTTTGTACACTCATATAATAATATAATTAAAGATTTAGAGTGATTTTTCCTACAGATGGTTAATTTTGTCTTCGTGCAAACATGGATGCTGTAGTAAATACAGCGAAAGATGGAACCCAAAGTTGACAAAAGAACCAAAGATAAATTGAAATACTAGCAATACAAATTACAATTGGTTTCCAGATTTCATTTTTTAGTTCTGTTTCACCGTTTATAAGTTTTCGTGCCCATTCATATGACCAAATTGACATGTAATAAAGTAGTGCCAATGGTAACCAAATCAAAAGTAAAGAGATTCCACCCATGTTAATTATCCTTATGAACGGAGAGCATCATATTCCCAGGCATTTCTTTCAAACTCTTCTGCCTCAATTCTTTCTTGCTCATCAATTTCATCCCAGGCCTCATACAATTTGTTTTCAAATGAAGCTCGTGCAGCTTTAAGTTCCTCGACCATTTTGATAGCCGAATTCATACGTGTTTTTAGTGTGTCTAATTTTCTCATATTATCTCCTTTAGAATTGTGAGATGATTAATACTCACAATATATCATACGATCATTGGGCGGAAATAGTTGCATCATATCCAAGTTCGTTATTCATAATATCCACATAATCTTCCGTGGCCTGAACTATAATGTCTTTAACGATTCTTTTGGCATCTTTTAAGCCATATTCCATCAAAAGCTTTACAATAATATCATGCAGTTCTTTATGTTCTTTCATTGATTATCTCCTCCCATTAATTATTTGAACTTTTTTCTAAAATATCTCTTACTAGATCATTCACAGTTTTTTGAGTTCTGTCAATATACATTGACTCACTTGGGAAATCTTTTCGGGCCGAAGTAAATGTGGGCCGAAATCTCAGAATAACCTTTCTTCCATTACATTTTTCACAAACTGCATGATAGTTTTCGAGCCGATTTACTACAGATTTTACGGTATAATGTTGCCCGATTAATTTAAAGATAGGAACGGTAGTATCAAGTTTGGGCACAAAAACTAAATTACTTCCATATTCTTTGCACATATGACATTTTTCAACGAGCAAAATGGACGATAATAGGGTGTGGGCAGCAATCTTTATGATTTTTCTTCGTATACTATTTTGTTTCATATCACCACTTTCGGTAGGTCATTTATGTAATTCCTATGTAATTTAGGATTGAGTACCGAATATCTTGCATCTTGAATTGTGGAAAGAAACTAAAGTCTACGAGCCTTCTGCCGAATCCTGCTGAGTGAATTATCTACACATTTCTGATTTAAGCCAGCGTCATCTGCAACCTCTGCATATTTCAATGTAGGTGAGTAGTTATTAAGTACGTCCAATTCCATCGGAGTGAGTAATTCTTTTAGAGATTCAATAAGACATTCATTTTCAATATGGTTTAATGCTCTTGATTCTAAATCATGTTCAAGCAAGGTTGCACCTAAAGTTGTGCCATCCCCATTAATTGGAGTTTCCAAGGAAATACCAGTATTTAGGTTAATATGTTTCTTCGCTTTTGATTGAGTCAATTCGGTAAGCACGGCTCTTTTTGCTACAACCCAAATTGCATAGGCTTTAAAATCAAGTTCATAATCTTCTGAATAATTTCCACATGCATTCCAAACTGCCAGTTCAATTATCACTCTAAGATCATTAATATCTTGCCCAACTATATAGTAGTTTTGTGCCAATTGACTAATATCTTCTCTCAAAATTGCTATAATCTTGTTAAAAGCCCTGTCATTAGAATGCAATCTCACATTCTTAACTAAAATCTCTAAATCTATGTCTTTTTTCATTAAAGCCTTCACCATCCTTTATACAATAGAGGAGTAGGTCAATTTATATTTCTCTCTCTGAGTAGAAATTCCTCTATTTTAGAAAAAAGTGTAGAAATAAGTAGGTCATTGACGTAGAAATAGACTATAATATAAGTGTGAATTAATCATTCACTGTATTTGGAGATTATTTAATATGAAAGCAATGACACGGCCCGAATCATCCACATTCCTTGGTTTGATTCTTGATCAAGCAACTACCAAAGAGGTGACGGAATGAGATCAACTTATTATGGTAGGGCACAGTCGTACAGCCGATCCTATAACGCAGAGCTTGCTGAATTAGACGGACGCCTGCCACTTACTAGATTCTGTGCTAAGTACGGGCTGCGTCCCTCTCTCGTAAGACTTCGAGGAAGCAATGAATGGCATCATGTCGGGAAATATGCAACTCCTATTGACTATTACGATTGGCGAGATTTTGTAGGTCAATGGCATTCCTATTCGAAATTGGCCCCATCTGAATTACAGCTAAGATGTCGAGAATCTATTGACATGCTTGGAAAGGCCGAACAATCCGAGGCCGATGATATATCTGATTGGGAAGAACGAGCTTCAATAAATCAATGGATTGCCCTCAACTTTGGGAAAACCCAAGAAATCAAACGTTTGATTAGGATGGCTCCGAAGAACCAATATCCGCCACTCGCACAAATTACAACCGATCTTCAAGTGAGTGAGGATTATGTAGACCACCTCTATTATGGAAAAGGTGAGTCGGTTTTTAACGACTGGCCTCAACAGGACTTAGAGGTTGAAACCAATGCTTCAACAATCACTCATAGAGAGTGAATACGGGATCGAGGAACAATTGGCTCTGTTCCGATCCCACAATGGCAAGCATTGGTTTCAAACGTTCTCGGAGAACACGAGGTGTGGTGACAAGAAACATGATCCTCTAGCCCGTCACAAATATGACACTCTGGCGAACTGTGAATTCTGGTTCTATCAAGTGCAATTGAATCATGGCGGCTGCTTCATCCAACTACAGGATGTTTACGGACGTAAAGCAGTCCAAATCAAACACGCAAGATTCATATTCATTGACTTTGATCATTTGGACATTCTGCCGCCACTTCCTCTGAAACCTTCGATGATCGTCAAGACTCCGAACGGCTTCCATGTGTATTACGCAATCGAATACACAACTGACATTGCTAGATGGCAACGAATCAATAAGAATCTTGTCAAATCCGTTGGTGGTGATCCAACATCCAGCCAACCCAATAAAGTTGTGCGTCTGGTCGGATATGATCACAACAAGCAGAATCCTATCAAAATTGGAATCTTAGACTACTCGCCTCACTTGATCTACCAACTAGACGACTTTTCAGAATTTGATAGCTCTACGGCCCGTTTGGAGCCATCTGGTAATGAGATCATAACGGATGATTGCCAATTCACTTTAGATTTTGCCTTGGCACGAGCAATATTGAATGATGCAAGATCGAAAGTGATTCGAGCAAAGAAAGGCGAACGTTATCACACTCTGCTATCACAGAATTTCCGACTTGCTCACTACATCAGATTTGGGATCGAGGAAAGCAGAATCAAGAATATGATGTTTTCCGTTCTCAATCACAAGCTGCAACATGATTGGATTGATTTGGAATCAAAGGCATTTCAATATGCGAAGGTGATTAATGATTCAATTCAAGATGGATACAAAGATTCATTCATCAATATTCCTTTCATTCCAGAGGAACAACTAGCTGTATGGGAAAATGTCACTCGGCAGAATTCACTACTTTCAGGTGTTGGCAATGCTCTGCCTGAGATTGAATTCACTATCACTGACTTGAAATCTCTCTTTCCTCAATATGCCAACTGCTTTACAGATAAGCAATTCGAGATCACTATGGGAAAGACTTTGAAATCCCTTGGCTACGCCATGAGACGATCCAATGGAAAGAGATTATGGGGAAAATCAGGTGTAGCCCGAGATACGGGCTGCAAGAATAGGGTTGTGGCGTGTTTACACGCCAATGAGCCCAATATGACTAATATTGTTGATTGTAGTGCTGTTCCCTGCTCACAAGACAATACGAGTTGCGCCCTGTTTGATAATGACGAAGGTGAAACAGCTTCATGCGTGGAACGATAATGATTGTTAATCCTTAGCAAACAATCATGTGCGGTTGTCACAAAAGGCATTGCGTGACATTTATCAATACTCCGAACGCACTCACCAAGGGCCTCGCGCGCGAGGGCGCGAGGGCCATTAGTTGTTTCTTTTGGATTTATGAAACTCAGAAACAGTATTTTCTCAAATCTGTGCCGAATTAGATAGATATGAATACTAGCCCAAAATACATGTCTAAACTTTCTGAAGCACATGTAAAGAAGATCATGTTTGCAAGAACTCTAAAGGCAAAGCCTACTGCTAGTGAACAATTACTTTGGCAATATCTGAGAACAAAAGACAGACAGCCACAACTAGGATATAAATTTTGTCGCCAACACTGTATCAAAGGATTCATTGTTGATTTTTGGTGTCCTTCTAAAATGTTAGCGATAGAACTTGATGGCCCATATCACGATAACCAACAGGAATATGATCAGTGGCGTGATTCGATCATCAAAGATTTTGGTGCTACAATCCTCAGATTCAAAAATGATGATTTGAAAGATATAAATCATGTTCTCACTACCATAAAAGAAACTTTGGATTCTTTGCCTTGGTACGGCGCAATCTCATTTGATTCACTTAATCAATTCTGATCCGATATAACAGACATGAGTCATTCACAGAAAGAATTGGATCAAGCGCGATTCCGCGCACTGACAAGGATCATTGCCAATCAAGGCGTTAGTGCCTTATCAGATGAAGAATCAAAGTGGTGGAATCAAAAGCGAAGGCAATTGAATATGATCAAGGAAGATGATCATCACTTACCGAATGATTCTATTGCTGAGTGATAGGTTGTTCTTTACGGCATATTTAGGCAACTACTCCTTCTAACTCATTCACTCAGCATTCATGCCCTAGCAATAGGGCTTTATTACTTTCAAATATTCAATTCTATGGGTTTTATGATTCGGAAGTCATAAGACACTCTGAAAATCAATATTCTAGCCTTCTATTTCATTTTGTGTGTTAGGTAGGTGCCACTGGGAAAAATCACCCAATCACAGAATTGTCAAACCGTTACACTATATATTAAGTGTGTTTTGTTCCCTCCAAAAGATGAAAG
>JANXRR010000165.1 GCA_025356795.1 Bacteroidia bacterium | reverse complement strand
CCACTTGCTTTACTGCTTCCCACAAATGAAGGTCCCATTCAGGAGCAAAATAAAAATCATCGTCACTAAAAACTAAGTAATCTGCTTCTGCCAATGTAGCCGGTGCGTTGAAGCCGTAACACACACCAACATTTTCTAAGCTATGTGTGTAACTAATATTTTGCTCTTTGATCCACTCAAGCGTTCCATCCTTTCCCTCATTTACATGAATAATAATTTGATGGTGGTACGTAGAATTTTTTTGTAGACTTTGAATGCAACATTTAAGGTAGTTCAAATTATTCCAAGTGGGAATAAGAATGGAGAAGTGAGGCTTCTCTCTAATTTCTCTTTTGTGAAAGGTGATTTTGGATGTCATCAATTTTGTTGATTTAGACTCATTGATTTTTTCCGCTGATAGCCCAAATTAACAAGATATATACCAAGTACTGTGATGGCAATAGCAAATCCAATTTTTGTGTTTAGCTTTTCATCTAAAATGAGCCAACCCAATATTACAGCCACTAATGGGTTTATATATGAAAACAATGAAGCTATGGTTAATGGCAATTTTGTTAGCAGATAAGCATACATGGCAAATGCTGCCAATGAACCAACAAGACTTAAATAAAGTAATGGAAGATAAGGAATGGTTGACCAGCTAAAAGATGAATAATCATCTACTACAAGGCTTATAATAAAACACCAAAGTCCACCAAACACCATTTGTAATCCGGCATTTTGATAAGGATTACTTCCATCGGCAGAGCGTTTCATGTTAATGCTACCCCATGCCCAAGTGAGGGAAGCAACGAATGTAAGCATAATGCCTATACGATAGTTTGAATTGGCAAAGTCAGCGAAGTGCTCTCCAAAAACAATGAGTATTCCGGCCAGTCCAATTAAAACACCCATTACTATTAGGGCGTTGGGCCTTTCTGATCTATTAATGGTGAGATTAATAATAATTACCCAAACGGGCATCAGCGAACAAATGATTGCTGCTAGACCGCTGGGTATGTAAACTTCAGCCCATGACACTAAACCATTGCCCATGGTAATCATAAGAAAACCTGCTATTGCTTGTTTAATTATATGCGAAAATGTTGGGAGGGCTACTTTTTTGAACAACATTAAAAATCCAACTAAAATGATGCCCGCACCGCATTGCCGAATGCTGGCAAATAAAAAAGGAGGAAATCCTTGCACGCCAATGCGCATTACAAGAAATGTTGTACCCCAAATAATACAAATACCAGCTAGGTATATGTATGCCACTAAGATGTCTTTTTTGATAGCCTATATATTTATCAGAATATTAAACATCTATAGAATCATAGACAATTACCTTCTCCCATAAATGACCGTATTCAGCTATAAATTTTTGATGAATAGGATGATCCTGATACGTGGCTTGCCCTGCTAAATCGTCAAAGAAAATTAATTCAGAGACGGCATAGCTTGAATCTACCACGTCTCTTTTCTCGGTCGATGCAGGTATGCCAACTCGAAGTGCGCGAATGGTTTCAATTTTCGAAAGTGTTTTTACACCCTCTACTAACTTTTTTTGGTCTTGGACTGAACCTGCGTTCTTTAACCAAAAAAATACATGATGCACTAATACTGGTTTGTCTTTTGTCATAGCGAATGAAGTTGCTGTAGCTCCTAATGTTACTGCTGAACTTGCTAAAAAAGTTCTTCGGCTTAATTTACTCATAATATTTAGTGTTAAAGTTATTCACTTCCTTTTAACCAAGTTTGTGGGTCAAGGGCATCTATGTTTTTTCGTATTTGAAATCTAAGTTCCGATACTCCATCGGGGTTAGCAAATACATTTCCAATCTCTTGGTTAGTCTTAACTTTTTGTCCTTTTTTAACAAGCACTTCTTTCAGGCCTGTGTAAACTGTGAAGTAATCACCGTGACGAATAATCACACTATTGCCAAGCCACGGAAAGAAGGCGATCTTACTTACATCACCGTCAAAAATCGCTTTTACTTTTTCATCTTTTTTTGTTTGTATGTTGATACCATCATTTTGTAGAATAATTCCTTTTAACAAGGGATGGTCTTGTCTTCCAAATTTTTGGGATATAAATCCACTGACAGGCCAAGGGAACTTTGCTTTATTCTCTTCAAAGGAGGAGGACAATGCAATGTCATCATCTTTTGAAATAGCTTCTGTTTTTTTTGTTGTTTTTGACTTCGCCAATTTTTCTTTGGCTTCTCGAGCAGCGCGTTCGAGTTCTTCCTTTATAATGTCGCTGATCAAGTTATCTAACTTGGCAATGTCTTTCTTTGTGTCTTCCAATTCTCTTCGCAGCCTTTTTTCTTCCTTCTCCAGATTTTTAACTACTGATTTTTGTTTTTGCTTTAACGTTGTCAATTGGCCTCGTTCATTTTCTTCATCTGCAAGCAATTGGTTTTTTTCGTTTTTTATCTTTTCAGTTTGACTTATTTGATCGCCTAAAACTGACTGGACTCTTTCAATGGCTGTGCCTTGTTCCTTTCTGGCACTCGAATACTGTTCCATGTATTTCAAGCGCATCAAAAACTGATCAAATGAATGGGCAGAAAACAAGAACATCAGCTTATCAGCTTTTCCGCTAACCTTCTGCGCTGTAAGTAACATGGCTGTGTACTCCTCTCGTAGCTTGGTCAAATCCAATTCAAGAACCATAACAATTTGATTATTTTCATTGATGTCATTTTCCAACAAGCTAATTTCATTGGTGATTGACGTGATAAGGTTTTCTTGTTGCCTGATGCGCTGGTTTACTGCAGAAAGTTCTCCCAACGATGTTTTTTTTTGTTCTGTTGTTTCCGAAATAATTTTTTCGGTTTCCTTTATCTTCGTAAGGTTCCTTTGTTTCTCCCGTTGAAGATTAAGCTTATTACGCTGAGCGGGAAGTGCAATGTGCAAACTTGATAAAATCACCATCAAGCAAAAAGTGAAGCCAACTTGGTTCCTCATTTTATTGACATAAAAAAGCTGCCTTATCTACGATCATAACGCTTCGGTATCTTAAAAGGAAATCTCAACTCACGATCACCAACTTCTGCGTTGCTATACTCAAGGGTAATGGTATTATTTACTACCGTGGAAAGGGTTCTGTAAATAATACTAATTATATTACTATACGCGAACGATTTGGTATCAATAGGTTGAAAATTAGAGTAATTTATTTTAGCAGAGTTTCCAGACGTTGATTCTGATAGCTCAACCTTCTCTAACTTTTTAGAAGTATTGTTGATATAATTTTTTATTGATACAGTTCCCTGAGTTTGATTCAATAGATCAAAAGTGTCAAGGGTGGTAAGGTCTCTTCTTTCAATTTTGGGCACTATTAAATTACCCAGAATGGCTGCCTGAACCACATAGTAATCTACATTAAAATTAAAACGTTTTGATAAATCAGGATAACTGTATACATAATATTCGTTATTGAGATTGCTTAGAATAGTGATAGAATCTTTATTGATAAGCACTCTTCCTCCTTGCACACCAATCACGGTGAAGTTCATCCAGATAACGCTATCCTTACGAATACGGATGTTAGCCTTTACTTCACGCTCACGCTTTTCATCTTTAAAATTTAACCTCGCCTTCCCATGAAAATATTCAAAATCAATTTCCTGTATGTCTAAGGATTTTTCGGGTAGCAGTAGAGGAGCAATTATTTTCTTTGCGCATGAGGAAAATAATATGGCTAAAATGGAAAGAATAAGTAAAGCTCTATGGCGCATGTCGATGGAAAAAGTTGGTCAGTCTAATTTTCGGGTGGCAATTTTCTTATCTAAAATTTCGTGTTTTTCAGTGAGCGTTCGCGCCTTTTGCCATTGTTCAACAGCTCCCTGTATGTCGTTTAATTGAAAAAGAATATCTCCGTAATGTTCAAAATGTGTAGCGGTAGCTTCTCCGCCTGCAATTGCTTTCTCTATTACTTTTTTCGCTTCTTTATAGCTCGTATTCATAAAGAGTACCCATGCATAAGTATCTAAAAAGGAAGCATTGGTTGGGTTATTCTT
Organism: Bacteroidia bacterium; assembly: GCA_025356795.1. GTDB lineage: Bacteria > Bacteroidota > Bacteroidia > Cytophagales > Cyclobacteriaceae > ELB16-189. The sequence goes on along the minus strand of JANXRR010000165.1, from coordinate 8,226 downwards.
GATGAGAAGGGTAGCCATTTTTTCCGCTTTCTCCAAATTTTCTTTACGTTGGGCTAAGTAATAACTAAAATTATTTAATACTAAACTATTGTTGGGGTCAAAGAGCAAGGCATCGTCATAGGCTTTATCGGATAGTTTGTATTGTTTTAATCCATTATAAGCATCGCCCAACATACCGTTTATTTCGGCCTTGAAACTTTGGTTTTCGGAAGAGAGTTTTTTGGCTTGCTCCAATGAACTAACGGCTTCTTTAAAATGATTTTTTCTAAACTGACCATATCCGTTAAAATAATAGATCATTCCTTGGTTAGGAAAATATTCCAAGGCATTCTCTGTATGAATGATTAGGCTATCAAATTGATTGAGCTTTGAATCGATAAACAACAAGTTTTGCCAAGCATCAAATCCATTAACACCATTTTTTATAGCGAGAATATATTCGTGCTGCGCTTTAGTGTCTTGTTTTAATGCTAGAAAAAGATCGCCTGCCAACATGTGCACACCGCCATCGCGTGGATGTGTTTTGAGAAGTTTCTCCACAATTTTTATTGTGAAAGTTTCAAGTTCGCTATCAGTACTATTTTTGTTTCTGTTTTGGATCACACTTTCGCAATAAGAACTTGCCAACATTATTTTGCCATTCGTTTCAACAGAAGGATCATCAAAAACAGAACTCATAAAATCTCTCGATTTTTTTTCTTGACCGCTTTCGCGATAGAGAACTGCCAGCACTATTTTGGAACTTGCAGAACCTGGATTTGTTTGTAAGAAATGTTCTACAAAGCTGATCGCATTACCCGCCTGTTTAAAACTGGAAAGTGTTTCCGCGAAAGCTAACACATAGCGTTCTTCATCAGGGTAAGCATCCATCAATTTTTCTCCTTCTCTAACGGCTTCATCAACTTTGCCTTGCTCTAGGTAAAGTCTTTGCTTTTGCAGAGAGCTTAACTCGTTTATGCCCAACACTTGCTCTGCTTTTTCATATGTTTTTATTGCTTCGGTTGGTTTTTTATCAAATGCATATAAGGCTCCAAGTTCATAGAGATACTCATCTTCGCCTTTAATTTCTTGAATCAGAGTTTCAAGAGCAGCTTCGGCCTTGGGAAAGTTGCTCAGGCCAACATAAATGGAGGAAGCCAAAGCATAGAAATATTTGTTTTTCTTTTCCAATGTCAATGCCCTTTCAATGCTCGAGGCTGCCTTAGTTAAATCTTCTACTTTGTTGCTTTTGGCAAGTACTTCAGCAATTTTGTAATGAATGGTCCCATTTTCAGGATTGAATTCTAGCGACCGCTGAAAGTAGAGCAGGGCTTTTGTATAATCTTCAAGGATAAAATATTTTTGGCCTTCAATAAAATCAAATTCGGAAGCACGCAAAGCAGACTGAGCCAGCTTCTCGGATGGTAATTTTTTGGATGCGCTTTTTTGGGCAACTGCTGCATTGGCCGCTAAAAGAGAGATCAAAGCAAAGGTTGCAAAAATATAATAACGATGGTTTTTCAAAGAGTAATTCAATTTTTTGAATCTTCAAAATTAACCAAAAATCCTAGTTTATACTTGTTGTTTAGAGCTTATTAACTGATTGTGCGAAGTTCCCTTCTTTCAACAAAGTAAATACCTACTACAAAGGCTACTAAAATAACTAAATGAAAGGCTGTTGCTAAAATTTGATTTGGGATTGTAAAATAAGAAACACCATAAACCAAAGCGATGGTAATAGCGATCAGTATCAACTCATGAGTAATCTTGTAGGGTATGGGATAATATTTCTGCCCAAGGGCATAACAGCTCGCGGCCATTAGAAAGAATACAATTAATGTAACCAGGCTTGAAGCTAGGTATCCACCTATGGGGATCAATAGGTAATTTAAGCTGATGGTTAACACCGCTCCACCAACTGTAATGATAGTTCCAAAGTAAGTTTTGTCGGTAACCTTAAACCAGACATTAAAATTATAATTGCACCCTATAATCAAGTAAGCCAGCAAGAGTATGGGCACAATGGGCAATCCTTCCCAATACCTTGAAGAAATATAAAACTTAAACAAATCCATATTAATTGAAATGGTGAGCAACAAAATGCAGCCGAAAACAGTGAAATAGTGATTGACTTGCGCAAATAATTTGGGCGAATTTTTGTCTGCTGCGTTTGAAAAGAAAAAGGGTTCTGCGGCAAATCTAAATGCCTGAATTGCCAGAAGCATTATGACAGAAAATTTATAACAAGCTCCGAATACACCAAGTGCCTCATCTGTTGTTTGGTTTGCATAAAATCCTGAAGGAAGCCACCAACCAAGTGTTATCCGTGAAAACATTTCGTTGGTTATACCGGCCAACCCTGTAAGCATAATTGGGTAGGAGTAAATCAACATCTTCTTAAAAGCCGCCCTATCAAACTCTGGCCGCCATTCAAGCAATAGTCTGACTAAATAAAATAGGTAAAATGCATTGGCGATTAAGTTGATAAGAAAAACGTAACCCACACCAATTGCAGGGTGGTACCCAACTTTTAAGGAAAGGAAAATGTAACTTAATAAAAGCACAATGCCCACATTAATAAGCTTGGCAGCAGCAAAACGAATTGGTTTTTTCTCATTGCGCAACCGCGCAAATGGTATGGCAACACTTGCATCGATCAACATGATGAGCGCTAACCAAATAATAAACTCCGGATGATTATCAATATGAAGATGGTGAGATAATGGGGTTGAAAAAACAATTAATAATGCAGTGATAAAAGTGCTGATAGAAACAACAATTGTTTGCGCTTGATTGAACAACTTTTTTTTATCGGCTTTAGGCTGATTCACGAACCTGAAATAGGTCGTCTCCATGCCAAACATGTAAACGATGTTAAGCAAGGCAACATACCCAAGCAGGTTGGTAATAACTCCATATTCTTTGGGCTCAAAAATTCTGGTATGAAGGGCAACTAGGAAAAAGTTTAACCCACGAGGCACAATTGTGCTTAGTCCGTAGAAAACGGTTTCGCCAGCAAGTTTTTTTAGTTTAGACATGGGCTATTCTGGAAGAGAATTATAGACGAGGAAAAAATATTTATTTTAGAAAGTGGGATTGCCCTCAATATAATCCTAAAAACTAAAGAAGATTATAAATGTGATCCAATGTTTTTCAATATATCGGCAGTCATTTCATCAAGTCCGAATTTATGTTGCCAGCCCCAATCAGCACGGGCTTGAGAATCATCTAATGACTTTGGCCACGAATCGGCAATGGCTTGGCGAAAGTCTGGTTTGTAGGTAATGTTAAAATCAGGGATATGTTTCTTTATAGTGGCCGCAATTTGTGCTGGGCAAAAACACATGGAAGAAATATTGTAGCTCGTTCTCACCTTTACTTTTTCGGCAGGAGCTTCCATCAAATCCAGTGTGGCCTTAACTGCATCTTCCATGTACATCATGGGTAAGTATGTGTCTGGTGCAAGAAAGCACTCGTACTTCTTTTCTTTTACTGCTTTAAAATAAATATCTACGGCATAATCAGTGGTGCCCCCCCCCGGAGGAGTTTTGTAACCAATTAAACCAGGATAGCGAAGACTGCGCACATCTACACCATATCTTCTAAAGTAATATTCACACCAAAGTTCGCCTGCCAGTTTAGTAATACCATATACTGTGGTGGGATCCATAATGGTATCTTGTGGGGTATTTTGTTTAGGCGTTGTTGGCCCGAAGGCCGCAATTGAACTAGGCCAATACACTTTAGCAAGCTTTAATTCCTGAGCAGCTTCTAACACAAAAAGCAGGCTTTCCATGTTGAGCTTCCAGGCCCATCTAGGATCTTTTTCGCCTGTTGCAGAAAGCAAGGCGGCAAGGTGATAAATCTGTGTGATTTCGCTTTTCTTAAGGAGTTCAAAAAGTTTGTCGCGCTGCATTACATCAAACTTTTCGTAACGACCCTCTTTGAGTATGCCCTGCGCATCTTTTATGTCACTGGCAATAACATTGTCTTTGCCATAAATAGTCCAAAGGCCTTGAGTAAGTTCTGAACCTAATTGGCCACCTGCTCCAATGAGTAAAATTTTGTCTTGCTTCATTAATCAACTATTTTTTGTGTGACCGGCTTTCTACAAACTTCCCGCCCAGTATGTCATTCCATAAAACTGCTGTTTCAAATCAACTTGAAAATTGAATAGCCCAAATACTGACGAACCCGAGCCGCTCATGCTGGCATACAATGCTCCTTTTTTATACATCGTGGCTTTTATTTCACCTATAATTGTATGGTTTTTAAAAACACTCTCTTCAAAATCATTTTTCAATTGATTTCTCCACTCCGTGATGTGCGATTTTTCCAAATAATTTTTAATGTTTTTAAATGAAAGTTGAAGCTTCACCTTAGCATAAGCTTCTGCCGTTGAAATATGAACATCCGGCTTTACCAATATCAAATAATATCCCCTTAAATCTAATGCGAGGGCAGTTAAAATTTCGCCCTTTCCTTCGCCAAGCATGGGTTTAGCTTCAATAAAGAAACTACAATCGCTACCTAGTTTTGAGGCGTATTTTTTAAGGGCTTCAAGAGAAAGATCCAGGTCAAAAATTGTATTCAAAAGTTTAAGTGTATGCGCTGCATCAGATGAGCCACCGCCTAAACCTGCTCCTGTAGGAATAATTTTATGAAGGTGAATGGAGACCGAAGGCAGATCAAAATCTTCGCGTAAAAGTTGATACGCCTTTATGCACAGATTTTGATCAAGCTCTCCCGGTATCGCAGTGCCTGAATATAAAAAAGAAAACTCCCTCGATGGAATAATTTCCAGGATGTCCGTCCATGGCAGAGGATAAAAACAAGTTTCAATATCATGATATCCATCTGCCCTCTTGGAGGTGATGTTTAACCCCAAGTTTATTTTGCAAGGCGGAAATGATACCATTGTGTTACACGTTAGTTATAGGCAGCATGCCGAGCATTAAAAATTGTTGATGTTGGTGGTTCTCCGCAAGTCGAACATAGTAGCTAACTTAGACCATCTCCATTTTACTTCTTCGTGTGGTATGTCTCACATCCTATTTAGAAAGGCGTTCTACTAATTCCTCAGTGATACCCGAACCTGAGAAGCCACCATCATGAAATAAATTTTGCATGGTAACTAATCTGGTGAAATCTGAAAATAACGAAACTACATAATTGGCACAATCATCGGCAGTGGCATTGCCAAGTGGAGACATCATGTTAGCAAAATCGTAAAACACATCAAAGCCAGTAATGCCAGCACCGGCAGTTGTTCTGGTGGGCGATTGAGAAATTGTATTTACTCTTACTTTCTTAAGCTTGGCAAAACGGGCACCATAACTCCTAGCAATAGATTCAAGCATGGCTTTGGCCTGCGCCATGTCAGTATAATCTGGATAATTGCGTTGAGCCGCTATATAAGATAACGCAACTATAGAACCCCATTCATTCATAGCATCGGTCTTCTCGGCTGTTTGCATTACTTTATGAAAAGACAAAGCAGAGATATCAATTGTTTTTAAATACCATTCATAATTCAAATCGCCATACGAACGCCCTTTGCGTATGTTAGGGCTTTGACCAATGGAGTGAAGTACGAAATCAATTTTACCGCCAAGCATTTCAACTGAGCCGTTAAAGAGTTTAATAAGGTCTTCTTCAGAAGTTGCATCGGCAGGAATTACGGAAGTATTGCACCGAGCTGCCAGTTCATTTATCTTGCCTAAGCGCATTGCTATGGGAGCATTGGAAAGGGTAAAAGAACCTCCTTCTTCATGTACTTTTAAGGCAGTTTTCCAAGCTATTGAATTTTCGTCAAGTGCTCCAAAAATAATTCCTCGTTTTCCTTTCAGTAAGTTATAAGCCATCATTGTCTATTTTTAGGGTATTAATTAAGGCACAATATAATTGATAATTGCTAATTGATACGTATGGTTAAAAACCCTTGTTCTCCCATAGGCGTGTTTGATAGTGGCATTGGTGGGCTCACTGTTGCACATGCCATCACAAAACTTCTTCCCAATGAAAGCCTTGTTTATTTTGGCGATACCGCTCACCTTCCTTACGGTGATAAATCGGAAGCAGCCATTCAAGCTTATTCTATTAAAATAGCAGACGTTTTGCTAAGTCGAGGCTGCAAAGTAATTGTAATAGCTTGCAATTCTGCCAGCTCCGCTTCGTATGAACTGCTCAAAGAGTATGTAAACAAACAAGCACATGTAATAAATGTAATAGACCCTATGGTGACTTGGGTAGCCTCTCATTTGGCCGGGAAAAAGATCGGTTTAATTGGCACCAAACGAACCATACAATCAGGCATTTATTCAAGAAAGCTTAAAGAAATTACTGAAAGTATAACGCTTTCATCGTTGGCAACGCCTTTGCTTGCGCCAATGATTGAGGAGGGTTATTTTAACAATAAAATAAGTCACGATTTAATAGAAGAATATTTGCAAAATAAAATGTTCGAAAATATTGATGCTCTTATACTGGCTTGCACACATTACCCGTTAATAAAATCTGAAATTGAATCCTATTTTAAAAACACAATTAATATCCTAGATTCGTCAGAAATAGTGGCGCTGGCATTGAAAGATTTATTAGTAAGTAATAATTTACTAAGCCATTCACCCCCATCTCATTCCTTCTTGGTATCGGATTACACTGAATCATTCGAAGCTTCTACGCAACTATTTTTTGGAAAAATTGTGCGTCTCCAAAAACATCCCTTGTGGAATTAATCCAACAATCCTATCACTTAATATAAGTTTTAGTGTAACTTTAACAGGAGTTAAAAAAAATTTTGACCTCTACTTTAAATTATGATCGGGTTTTCTTCAATTAAAACTTTCTAATGTCCAAAAGCACCCTTCCATTTCTTGCCAATCTTTTAATTATCTTCAGCAGTATAGCAGTCTCTGCTCAAACCTCCATTGATAGTCTCGAAAATCACTTGAAAAAAGAAGTGAAGGATTCGCTGAAAATTAGAACCTTGGTTACTCTATCAGCAGAATATCAATACATTAATTACCCCAAGTCGTTATCATTTGCTAACCAAGCATTAAAAATATCAAACCAAAAGGGATGGGATTGGGCAAAGGCATTGTGTTACTCCCGAAAATCTTATCTATACTCAATCAATGGCGATTTTATCTCGGCACTCACCTACGATCAAGATTTACTCAAGCTCGCGGTAAGCCTGAAGGATAGCACTCAAATTGCAGCGTACTTAAATTTTTTAGGATTTGATTATGAAGAGCTCGGAGAATTTGATGAAGCCTATTATTATTTTTCGCAGACCTATCGGATTTCAGTTGCCATAAAAGATTCTCTAAAAATATCCAATGCATGTATTAACCTAGCTTCTGTATTTAAAGAATTAGGGCAATATGAAGAAGCGCTTAAATACTTGGACATAAGTCGAGAAATAAGTCTTAAGATTAAAGAACCCTCTGCCGAAGCATATATTTTAGATGAAGCTGGCGACATCTATCAACGAAGAGATCAGCTCGGTAAAGCTGAAGAAGCTTTGTTGCTATCTATCCAACTTACCCGCAAACAAAAACAATATATTCTTGAACCAGAACTTCTCAAAAAGTTAGGAGAAGTGGCTTTAAAGCAAAGTAAGTTTTCAAAAGCATTTGCTTACTACGATAGTGCTATGAAAATCTATGCAAAATCTAATAACCTTTTTGGCATTACTCAAATAAAGTTAGGAAGAGGAAAGGTATTCTTACAGCAAGGGAAACTTGACTCCGCGCTACGCCTTACCGAAGAAAGCAGAGCGTTGGCCAATAGCATAAATGCCAGAAAAGCTGAATCAGAAAGCTTAAATCAACTTGCCTCATTGGCTGAATTAAAGAAAGATTTCCAAAATGCTTTGCATTATTATAAGTCAGCAAAGGCTTTAAGCGACAGTATTGTTAGTCGTGAAACCCTAGCAAGAACTTTTCAAAATCAACTCCGATTTGAAACAAAAAATAAGGATACAGAAATAGCCGAATTAACTGCATTTAAAAACCAACAGACAAGAGCAATTAAACAAGAAGAATTTATAAGAAACATATTGGTAGTAGCTATGGCTTTGACAGCTATTGTACTATTTACTGTGTACAGAAGTGGGCAAAGACGACTTAGAATCAACAAGCTTCTACTCGAGCATCAAGAAGAGATAAAGCAAAGAGCCATAGAATTAGAGCAACTTAATAAGGTAAAGGATAAATTCTTTTCAATTATTTCACACGATTTGCG
>JANXRR010000134.1 GCA_025356795.1 Bacteroidia bacterium | reverse complement strand
CTGCAAATACGAAGTGTTTGGGTTTCTACAATGCCTCCAAGCGTTCAGGGAGTTTATTCAAGTCATGTCTTAAAAGTAGATAGAGTAATTTTTTCAGCTTCCAACTCCAATGAAGTTGTTCAATTACTTCAGTTTGTAGATTATACGAGCACACAAATACCCAATGAAAATTAAAATTACTTATCTGCTATTTCTTTTTGCTTCCTGCAGCAAGCAACATGAACCTTCAGAGATTGAAAGCCAGATGAAATGGTACGGACGATCTATAAAAAGCAACCAATCTGATTCTATAGCGAGTCGGTATTTACCAATGGGCTCACTATTGGGTGAAGGGCAAAAAGCCATAATAGGCAAAGATTCTATCAGCAAGTTTTTGAAGCAGTTCAATGATTTTCATGTGCTTGAATATACCTTCAAAATAGATTCAGCTATTTTGAAGGGCGATACGGCCTTGTTAAATGGCACGTATTTTCAGAAAGTTGTTATACCTAAACGAGATACACTAGAGTTGGGCGGTGATTATTCGTGCGTATGGATTTATGTGAATGGAAAATGGTTCATAAATAGCTTTTACACCTACCACTATAAGAACTTGAAACGATCGAAAAGGTAATAGACAAGATTATTTTATCGGCCTAACTGGTTTTATTTCTTGAGCCATTTTTACAGCTTCATAGGCGTTTACAAGGCCGCCAGTTATGCTTAATTCGCCAAATTCAACTCGTTTCTGACCACCTGGCTTTGGCACTTGTAGCCCATCAAACTTACGGGTTGATTTTTTTAGAATATCTTTTATCTGCACACTATTTAATTCTGGGAAGTAAGACATGAGTATTGCAGCAACGCCAGCAGTGGTAGGGCTTGCCATGCTGGTGCCACTTTCACTTTTATAAGTATTATTCGGAGTAGTAGAGTAAATCTCAACACCTGGAGCAAATAAGTCTACCGTTTTCTTTCCATAGTTTGAGAACGAACCAATGAATTCATTATCCTTTCCCCAGGCCGATGCGCCTATCTCCAGCCAGTTTTGTGCTTCTTTCCCATTAAGATAAAATCGCGAGGGGAAGTTGCCATCAACATCGTTGTCATCGGCATCGTTGCCTGCTGCGTGCACAAGCAACACCCCCTTTTGTTCCGCATATTTTACAGCCTTATCAACGGCAATTTTTTCTGGCGAAAAAGATTTGCCAAAACTCATATTAATAATTTGAGCTCCGTTATCAACGGCATAGATTATAGCATTGGCAATGTCTTTGTCGCGTTCATCTCCATTGGGCACTGCACGTATAGGCATAATTTTAACGTTATCTGCAATTCCTTTTATGCCAATGGAGTTTTTTCTGTCTGCCCCAATAATACCTGCAACGTGAGTGCCGTGTGATGGATCGCCTCCCTTTACGTCATTATTCCCGTAGTCTCTTTGGTAGGTGTCGGAGTAATTATCACCAATAATTTTACGCGAATCGAATTCTTCGTTGTATCCATACTTTACTATGACTCCATAATAAGTTACCGCCTCTTTTAACTGAGTATAGAAAGTTTCTATCTCCGTATTCTCATCAACATTTTTATAAAGGTTAAGTAGAAACGCTTTTGCAAATAGAAGAGAAGGCTCGTTGGTATTAAAAGTTTGAATCAATTCTGGAGATAGCTTATCTACATGGAGAATTTTTTTTAGTGTGTCGGTAGCAGACATCACATTTGTATAAAGATTGTTGTAGAGATCATACTCTTGTTTATTTTTCGATTTAAGCTTGAGGTATTTATCTTTGATTTTGGTGTATTGCCGAAATTCATTTTTATGTTTTTTCGAAATCTTGCGTTCCTCCGTGCCTTCAAATTTTGCTTTTAATCGAATATACTCGCGCGTTAGCTCATAAGTATCTTCCTCTACATTTCCATTTTTCCCGCCAATAAAATTCCAACCGTGTAGATCATCAACGTATCCGTTTTTGTCATCATCAAGTCCATTGCCAGCAATCTCTTTTTCATTTGTCCAGATAACACTTTTTAAATCTTCATGATCAATATCAATTCCAGAATCAATAATTGCTACAATAACTGTTTTTGAAGGTTTATTTTTTAATAAAGTCTCATATGTTCTTTCTGCACTTACGCCTTGAACACTATCCTTGGCAGGATCAAGTAAGAACCAATCTTTTGACATACTAGCGTGAGGTTTCTCTTGAGCAAAGCTTGAAAGGGAAATGACTACAGTGATGATAACAAGGGATTTACTAAAAGTAATTTTATACATGTAATTAATTTACTGCAATATAACGCACGAGCAATTCTGTTTGTTCCCTTTTAAAACCATCCAAAAGAAAGTTGAATAATTCTTTAAAAGCTAAAAGAATATTACCTGAGTGAGTAGCGCATTTCAAATTCCGAAACTGTTTTAAATGATAGGATGATATTTGTACAACCAAAGCAAATGATTATGATACACTATTGCATATTATCGATGATCACTTTCCACAGTCTTATTTTATTTTTAGTGGTGAAGAAAGCACCGGCTCGCAAAATAATAGTTAGTGAAGCTTAACTCTTTCTGCAATTTTCGTAACGAAAATCAGCGTTGGTGATTTCATAACTATAACACTTTTGCTTAATTTAAATAAACATCTACTTTTGTAGCCTTACCATTTATTGGGCCCAGGTGGTGAAATTGGCAGACACGCTACTTTGAGGTGGTAGAGCCGTAAGGTGTGCTGGTTCGAGTCC
>JANXRR010000131.1 GCA_025356795.1 Bacteroidia bacterium | reverse complement strand
AAAGACGATTGCCTTGGCCGCCATCATGTTGAAATAGGGCAACAGCGACCAAGCGAGCAGAACACCAATAACAAAGGAAAGAAAACTGTACAGAAGAGACTCTGTTAAAAATTGATTAATAATATTACTGCGAGTGGAGCCCACCGTTTTGCGCAAGCCTACCTCCTTTGCACGATTGGCCGACTTGGCCGTGGATAGATTGATAAAATTGATACACGCCAATAATAAAATGAATCCAGCCACTGCACCAAACAACCACACAAAACGAATATCACCATGTTGAACAGGGTCAGAAATTCCTTCTGACTTCAAATGAATGTCCTTAATGGGTTGTAATTCAAAACTGATTGCCTTTCCAAGCCCTTCGGGGTCTGCCGCACCATCTTTTATCCAAACAGGGAGCATGTATTTTTCAACTACTTTTTTCAGTTTCTTTTCTAATTGTATCGGATCAGTGCCTACTTTTAACTTCACATATGTTGGGTAGTTAGTGCAGCACCAACTGCTCTGCTCGCCAGGCCAAAACTCAAGGCCTTTTAGCGTGATCAGAAAATCAAATTGCAAGTGAGAGTTGGTTGGGAAGTTTTCAATTACGCCACCAATTTTATACGGCTTGGTGTCATTGTTGAGTATCATCAGCTTACCAAGCGGATTTTCATTTGGAAAGTATTTTTCAGCTTTTCGTCTTGTGATCACCAATGTATTGGGTTCGTCTAAGCAATGCTCCCTGTTTCCATAAACCATAGGTAAGTTTAGCATCTGCACAAATTCCTGATCCATATACACGAAGGCTTCCTCGTAGGTGTTTTCAATTTTATCGGCTGGCCTTATCTGCTTACTTCCCGCACCAAACAATTCGTTAGAGTTGTATCGGCCCACCATTTCTATTTCAGGATAGTCTTCTTTCAATGCATTGGCAAAGGGTGCTTGAAACCAAACTCCTTTTCCTGCATCGCCTTTATAATGCCAAGCCTCCACCAGGCGGTAGATTCTTTCTCCATCGGCATACTGAGTATCATAACTCAATTCGTCTTTTATAAACAATGCAATGAGCAAACAGGCCGCAATGCCAATGGCAAAGCTGCCCACTTTAATACCTGAATACATTTTCTGTTTGGTAAAACTGCGCCATCCAATCTTAAAATAACTCTTATACATACCGTAATTGTTTAATTGTTTATATCCTTCGGTTGGTTTAATGATGCCTCTTCGAAAGAGAAGAAGAACATCAACACTAAATTTTATATCTGCTTTTCGTTTTCCGAATTCTTTTACTCGTTCATCATATAATTCCATCAAGTCCCCCTCAACATGATCTATCAACTTCGGATGGCAATACCATCGGAAGAACCGGAGCGGGAGACGAGGTGGGTTGTTCATTTCTAAATTAGTAGTACCTGGTTAATTGGGAATGTCCATCCATAAATAATCCAATTGGCTATTAACGGATAACGATTAACGCTCCACCCATTTTCACATTCCATGCCATCTTCGGAATAGCACTCCACAATTCATCTCGCGTGCTCTTTGTATATTCCATTGCCTTTTTACCAAGTGCGGTAATCTGAAAATACTTTTTCGGTCTTCCGGCACGCTCTTCCGTGGCTTCTCCTCCATACGATTTTAAATAACCTTTATCTTCTAATCGTATCAACGCTGTTTGAAGTGCACCCACACTCACATTACGTGAGAGACGCGTTTCAATTTCTTTTTTAATAGACACACCGTAGGCAGATTTATAAAGCACGCCAATTGTTAACATGACTATTTCCTCAAATTCTCCCAATTGATATTTCTTCATGATGAAATAATTAAATTCCTAATTGTAGTTATAATAATCATGCCAGATGAAAAATCCTTATAATTTTAAGCAGGGCAAGGATTTGAGTAGTTGGCGTTGATCGTTGGCGTACATAATTTGATCGCAAGTGGCCAGATTATTCATTGCTTCCGTAAGCAATATAAAAACATTAGTGAAAGAATGGACAAGCACCGAGATGCCGCTCGATGAGCGTTCGTGTAATTATTTGCTTGGCGCGAAAGGAGGGTCCGTAGTGGCCCATCTCATCTTTTTGCTCCGAGCTACAAGGCTTCCGCGTTACCTTACTCGAAGAAGATGAAGCTACGCTAATAAAAACATTCACGGCAATAAGGGATGGAATAGGGGAGTATTTAGGGAGTTGAGTTATGTTCACTTGAAATGATATTATTCTGATATCATACAATTTACTAACATTCGTTCAATATGTAATTAGAATTTTTTTTTGGCCTTTTAGCTGAATACCGAATACGGTGGTCAACATTAATTTGATATCTTTCTAAAAAAATGAAACGCATAAAACGATGAACAATTACCGGTACATGCTAATTTCACTATTACTGCTATCATTAATTTCATTTTCTCTTGCTGCTCAAGAAATTCCCTACGGCTCAAATAAACAAATTGGAAAATTTCTTTCGATCAATGGAATTAAAATCTATTATGAAGTATATGGAAGTGGCGAACCTCTTTTATTGATTCACGGCAACAGCCAGTCGATTAAAGATTGGCAATATCAGATTCAGGAATTCTCAAAATACCACAAAGTAATTGTGCCAGACAGCAGGGCACAGGGTAACAGTACAGACTCCGATCAAGAAATAACGTATACACTGATGGCTAGTGATATGGCCTTGCTGTTGGATAGCCTTCATATAAAAAGTACCAATGTTGTTGGGTGGAGTGATGGCGGTAACACAGGTTTACATTTAGCACTACAATACCCGGAAAAACTCAAAAAGCTTATCACAGTTGGCGCTAATTTTAAAATTGACTCAACGGTAGTAAGTAATGATATTCTTGATTTGTTAAAAGATGATTTGGCCAAAGAACCAGATGTAACACGAAAGAAATTGATTGAATTGATGCTTCATTACCCTATCCTAACCGAAAAAGATTTAAACCAAATTCAAACAGAAGTTTTGGTAATGGCAGGTGAGTTTGATATTATCTTACCCGAGCACACTAAAAGGATGGCAGCGGCTATACCCCATTCATCAATAGAGGTATTTAAAGAAGCGAGCCATTTCATACCAAATGAAAAGCCCGAGTTGTTCAATCAGGCTGTTTTAAATTACTTGGGAACGAGACGGGGACCAAAACTCTCAGGCTCAGTTATCGATTCAAAAACAAATCAATCAATTCCATCGGCAGTTGTTTATTTCAATCAGAATAAGGAGGGAACATCCACCGACTTGTCAGGAAATTTTGAACTTGAAATGATTAACAAAGATGATTCTTTGATAGTAAGTTCAATGGGTTATCAAAGAAAAGCACTTATCGTGACTGAGAGTAATCAAAATCAAACGATACGATTACATCCTAAAGATTATTTGCTAAAAGAAGTAACAGTTAAGTCAAAGCCACTTAATGCTTCATTAATTGTAAAGCAAGCAATTAATAATCTTGAAAAGAACTATCCACAGGAAAAATACAGCCTAGAAATGTATGTGAAGCTAAAGTGGAAATATAAAGACGGAAGCTCACCTACCGCATGCGAAGGGATTTTACAAGGCTATAATGAAAAGGGTTATAGCAGAAGGGTACATGCTTACTTTCACTTATTGAACAAATTTTACTTTAGACTGCTTGAGCAGCGAAAGCAAAATGTAAAAGATACAGCGCGGATAATGCCATATACTAGCGACCTTATGTATAGCGATGTCATTCGATTTGATAACAGCCCGATCAATCTTGGCAACGTAAAGCACTTTGAATTTCAGTTTGAGAATATAATAGAGGGTATTAAAGATACCGTTTATGTGATCTCATTTAAATGCAAGAAACCAAACTATTGGAACACAGCTCAGCCATATAGTACTGACTATTTTGGCGTGATTTGCATTAACAGTACTGACTTTGCCATCGTAAAATATAGCGCTACCAATATAGCTGATAAGGACTTATTGGAAAAAAAAGGAAAGAAAACGAGGTTTTTAATTGCGAATACTCAATATCAATCTGAGACAACATATGTGAAGCACAAAGGAGTTTATTTTCCCTCTACAATCCGAAGCGTTGGATTTACCTATCAAGGAGATGATCGAAAGCCTATTACTACTTTTAACTCAGAGACTCTGGTGTATGCTCTTGAGCTTGATAATCCCAAGCCAATTGAACCGCCAAAAAACTTTAGGGTTCCACCTGTCAAGAATGCTCCCTTCAATGAAAAATTTTGGAGTGGTTTTGTTACACCAACGCCAATTAGCGAAAAAAAATAAATCCCTCTACCTAACATTCGTTCAACAGCTACCTAAAATTATTTTCTGCCGAATCCTTGAATACCACGTTAAAATTCGTGAACCTTGTATCACAGCAGAAGAAAACTAACGCATGAACCTAAGCACAATCAAGAACCAACTTAATTTAATCAGCTATGGTGTTGTGCTTAGCGTCATTATTCTCCGAAAACCGGGGCGTTGACGATCATGTTTTAAACTATATCAGCCGTCCCGCCCAAAAGCGGGACGGTTTTGTTTTATATAGTCTGCTGCAAACTAACGATTGTTTTAAAAGTATGGAATATTATAACACCGACACGGTTCTCTTCCTCGATGGAAACTTCATAAAAGCAAATGAAGCCAAGACCGATCTTTTTGGCCAGACCTTGCATTACGGCTATGGCGTGTTTGAAGGTATTCGCGCATATGAAACGGTCAATGGTACCAAGCTCTTTAAGCCTCATGAGCACTTTGAGCGCCTAAAAAGAAGCTGCAAACTTATGGGCATTCCGTTCGTCTACGAAGCAGAAGAAATGGTCCAAGCAACCTATCAAGTGTTAGACAAAAACAATTTATCGAACGCCTACATACGTCCTCTAGTTTTTTGCAGCCCTAACATGGCTCTCACAGCACCTAATGGAGTCTCGTTGATGATTGCAGCATGGCAATGCGAACAACACCCTACTCTAAAGCCGTCACGCATTTGTATTTCCTCTTTCCAGAGACCGAACCCAAAAGCTGTAACAATGGAAGCCAAAGTATGTGGCTTATATGTAAATTCTATTTTAGCAACTACCGAGGCCAAGAAACGTGGATTTGATGATGGCTTATTGCTTGATCTTAGCGGTTTCGTTGCTGAAGGACCAGGTGCAAATTTCTTTT
>JANXRR010000120.1 GCA_025356795.1 Bacteroidia bacterium | reverse complement strand
CGCAACAGCAAAGCGATGGGCTGCTTCTATGTGGAGTCGCCCGCCATGCGTATGTTGTTAGAAAAATTAACGTGTGACGACTACCTCACGTTGGTGGCAGCCAGTTCCATCATTCGCCCGGGCGTAGCAAGCTCGGGAATGATGAAGGCATACATCGAGCGCTTTCATATTGTGCGCTCCGGTGGCACGTATCAATCCATTCATCCCAAGATGGACGAGATCATGCGCGATACATTTGGTGTGATGGTGTATCAAGAAGATGTGATTAAAGTGGCGCATCACTTTGCTCAGTTGACACTAACGGAGGCGGATGTACTGCGGAGAGGCATGAGTGGTAAGTATCGGTCGCGTGAAGAATTTCAACGGGTAAGAGATCAGTTTTTTGAGAATTGTAATAGGTTAGGATACGAACAAAAAGTAATTGATCGCGTGTGGCTTGAGATTGAAAGCTTTGCTGGCTACTCGTTTGCCAAAGGCCACTCGGCAAGCTATGCTGTTGAAAGTTATCAAAGTCTTTTTTTGAAGGCACACTATCCACTAGAATTTATGGTGGGTGTGATCAATAACTTTGGTGGTTTCTATCGCACCGAATTTTATTTTCATGAAGCACGCATGAACGGTGCTATCATTGAAGCTCCTTGTGTAAATCATAGCGAACACCTTACCACTATAGAAGGCATTCATATTTATATCGGCTTCATCCATTTAAAAAGTTTGGAAACAAAAGTAGCACAACAAATTCCGCAAGAGCGAAAGCGCAATGGCCAGTATAGAAGTTTGGATAATTTTTTAAGGCGTGTATCTATTGGCTTAGAGCAAGTGCGCATCTTGATCAGACTGGGTGCATTCCGGTTTACCGGAAAGACAAAACAACGATTGCTGTGGGAAGCCATGTTGTTCATCAGTCACTCAAAATCAGATACTTCATCCACACAGTTATTTGATACCGAGCCTGCCGATTATCCGCTACCTCCATTGAAGCGCGACTCCTGGGAAGATGCCTTTGATGAAATTGAGATTTTGGGTTTTCCGATCGGTGATCCGTTTAGATTGCTTGCTACTGCAGAACGTGGCGATACACTTGCACACGAACTGAAAAGCAAGTTGGGAAAAACGGTGCGCATAGTTGGCTACCTCGTTACCACGAAAGATACGCATACTAAAAAAAGAGAGTTGATGCACTTCGGCACATTCTACGATGCGCAAGGCGAAGTGTTTGATACTGTACATTTCCCCAATGTAGCAACCAAACATCCTTTTCGGGGAAGAGGTTTTTATGAACTACATGGCAAAGTAGTGGAAGACTTTGGTGTGGTTATGATTGAAGTTAGCTACATGACAAAACTATCTATGATCAGCAAGCGTGCCGAACAAAACAAAGCGTATGTAGAAATGAAGGGGGGTTTTGCGGGAGATGTTGTTTAACATTATTTAAGTTCCTTAGTAAAGTCATAAAGGCATTGCTGTTACTTTACTTCTCAATCAATTTCAACCAAAAATCAATTTCGCAATATCGTTATAGAACACGAATACCATTAATAGCAATAGCAATCCCATCCCAACTTTAAGCGCAGTTTCAAAAAACTTTTCTGATGGTTCTCGGCCGCTAATCATTTCATAGAGTAAAAACACTACGTATCCGCCATCCAGTCCTGGTATAGGTAATAAATTCATAAATGCCAATACCATAGAAAGTAAGCCCGTTATTCTCCAGAAACGTTCCCACTCCCATACGCCACCATAAATTTGAGCCATGCCTATTGGACCTGATAAAGATTTCGTAAACGATAATTGGCCAGAGAACATTTTCTTGAAAGCCTTGAGCTGAACAAAAATAACATTGAAAGCACGAGTTGTTCCTGTGCCTATTGATTTACCAAGACTGTAATCAATTTTAGCCAGGTTTTCCTCTCCAATGTTTTTTGGCAAGAAGCCAATAATTTCTTGATCCTTGAAGCTTTCGTGAAAGCTTAAAACCTGCTCGCCTCTTTTTACTTTAAAAGATATTGAATCTCGTTTTCCACTTTTTACAATCTTACTTACTTCATCTTGATAGGCTACAGGAGTAGAGTCAATTTCAAAAAATTGATCGCCTGGTTGAAGTCCTACTTTTTCTGCAAGCGTTCCAGGAGAAACTTGACCCACTATAGGTGGAAAGCGATACCACGCAAACTTTAGTGCCGCATCTTTTCTATTAAAATTTTCAATGAAATCGCCTGGAATACTTACAACAATTTCTTTTCCATCGCGAAGCACAGTATAATAAGAATTTTGAGAAAGCAACACATCGGCTTTAGTTATGTCTTGAAAGTCGTCATAATCTTTGCCATTAATGTTGATGATCTGATCTCCTGTTTTCAACCCAAGTTGTTCGCCCAGCTCAAGAGCCTGTATGCCTCCATGAATATTCACATAATTTTTGGGGATGTAGGTATCTCCAAGCACATACACCATTGATACAAAAATTATAATGCCTACGATAACATTAACAATAATTCCACCGAGCATTACAATCAATCGCTGCCACGCTGGCTTGGCACGAAATTCCCACGGTTCAGCTGGTGCTTTCATGGCTTCTTTATCCATGCTTTCGTCAACCATACCAGCAATTTTCACATAGCCACCTAGTGGAAACCAACCGATGCCAAACTCCGTATCGCCCTTCTTAAATTTTATAAGTGAAAAATTAAGCACATTGGCCATCGGAAAAAGGAAATCGAAAAAGAGATAAAACTTTTCTACCTTAATGTTGAAAGCTCTTGCGGCCAAGTAATGGCCTCCTTCATGTACTACTATCAAAATTGAAAGGCTCAGCAGTAACTGAGCCGTCATAATCATTCCTTCCATAGGTTAGTTCTTTGATTTGTAAATTCGATAATGATTTATTGATTTGGTAATTTATTGAATGGTCAATTTATTAATGCTTTTAATTTGTTGATCCATTAATAGATCAACGAATTAGCTAGTTCTCTAGTCTCCTTATTCGTATCTACATAATCGTTGTAAACTGGCTTGGTAATAAAAATTATTTTCTCTAAACATTTTTCAACTACATCGCTCATTTCCAAAAATCCAATTTTATCTTTTAAAAAACCTTCAACCGCCACTTCGTTGGCTGCATTTAGCACGCAAGGAGCGTTGCCACCACGATTGAGTGCTTCAAAAGCGAGCGCAAGATTACGAAAAGTTTTGGTATCGGGCGGCTCAAATGTAAGGCTGGGGTATTTTGCAAAATCAAACCTCGGAAAAACACTGGGTATTCTAGTTGGATAACTCATCGCAAATTGAATGGGCAAACGCATATCCGGCAAACCAAGTTGTGCTTTGATGGAACCATCTTCAAATTGCACCAATGAATGCACGATTGATTGCGGATGCACTACCACTTCAATCTGATCAGCCCGCAATCCGAAAAGCCATTTGGCTTCAATCACCTCCAAGCCCTTGTTCATGAGCGAAGCTGAATCAATGGTTACCTTTGCGCCCATTGTCCAGTTAGGATGTTTGAGCGCTTGCGCTTTGGTGATCGCCAATAAATCCTCTCTTTTCTTTCCCCGGAAAGGCCCACCAGAAGCAGTTAAAATTATCTTTTCTATAGGATTATGAAACTCCCCCACCAAGCATTGAAATATTGCTGAATGTTCTGAATCTACAGGATAGATATCCACACCTTTTTGTTTGGCCAACGCGGTTATCAGCTCCCCTGCAACTACTAATGTTTCCTTATTGGCCAGTGCTATTGACTTTCCTGCCTCAATGGCTTTAATAGTTGGCTGAAGGCCTGCATACCCCACAACGGCTGTAAGCACCAAATCAATAGTATCCATCTGCACAATGGAAGTCAACGAATTTTCTCCTGCAAAAACTTTTATGCCTTGCGGGATCAATGCTTCTTTCACTTTAGGGTAATGCTCTTCATTGACAATTACCACTGCGTTGGGCAGAAACTCCCGTGCTTGCTCGATTAACAACTCGGCATTGTTCTGGGCGGTAAGCACTTCTACCACAAATAAATCAGTATGGGCTTTGATTACTTCCAAGGCTTGGCAACCAATGGAACCCGTAGAGCCTAGAATAGCGATGTGTTTTTTATTCACTCGAGTGAATTGAGAGTTTTGAGCATTTGAATTTTAGTTCTGGAAGGTCATGTTGAACAACATTCCAAACGGTTTCAGAATCGGTACGGAAATACTTATGAATTAAAATATTGCGCATGGCCACAATATCGCTCCAAGGAATTTCTAAAAATTTCTCTTTTGTTCTCTTGCTAACTTTTGAACAAGCTTCTCCGATGGTTTCAATGTTTCGGGTTACGGCATTCTGCACCATGAAATTGGTAAGAAATTCTTCTTTCGTTAAACCGGTCGTGTATTGTTCTACCCTTTTGACGAATCCTAAAATATGATTGACTAAAACCCGATGGCTTTTCATCCTAAAATATAGATCAAGTCCTTTTCAATGAATGGTTTCAGATAAGGAGAAAGCGATTTTTCGGTAACAATATCAACTGGCATACCAAAGGCATCAGTTAAATTTTGACTCACGTGGGCAATATCTAAAAGGCTAATCGGATAGGAATAATTCAAATGCACCAACAAATCTAAATCACTGTCCACTTTATTTTCGCCCCCTGCATATGAGCCAAAGATCGCCACCTTTAATGAATTGATGGACTTGATGTGTTCTAAAATGATTTGTTTCTGAGAATCTATAATCATACCATGCTACGCAAGATTTTTGCTCAAATTTAGCAAAAATATATTTTCTTTTCCTTCTTCCCGTCAGATTGGAATGCAACCAGTAAGGCGAGATTGATTTCAAACCTCAAGGACTTCATCCAGAAAAAATGTTTAAACCGGAACTCGTCTCTTACAAAGTCTAAATCCTTTATCGGTGGTAATATGGGAAGCTGGAACAGGGTTTTTGTTCCTCTTAGTGTTATGTAGCTGAAAACTTTCTCTAGGTTGGTAAGGGCTTTTTTCTTCTCGTGGTTCAAAAGAATAACAACAGGCCAAATCATAATAAATACGCCCAAAGATTTCAGATTTTTTATCCGCTGCCAGGTTGATAGCTTGCTCGTAACAACTTATGCTTAAGGGATAGTTCTTTGCCTCGTAGGCTGAGTCGGCTTTCTTCTCTAGCCTATCAAACTCAGGAAATGATGAGAAAATTTCTAGCGAAAGAATAGAGAAAATGCGAGCGCAATTTAGATTTAATCCAAAATCACAAATCAACACTCTGTAATCACAAATCAAATAGGAGGTTATGCTTTCCAATCTCCACCGCAATTTTCCGATCGTTGCTCAGGCGAGGAACTTTGTTTTGGCCTCCCAATTTGCCCAGCGAGCGCATGTAATCTATGAATGCATTTTTCTTCAAAGACGAAATTTTTAGCGTTCTTAAAATACTTCCTGTTATCAAATCATTGTAATAAACATTCAATCCTCGCAAGTTGTTATCTAACTCTATCGCAAAGGCAGCTAAGTCGTTTGGCATGTTAGCAAACTCAATCAGCCATTCATGGTGCGGCATTCCTTCGGCAGGAGCTACATTGGGGGCAACCGTGAATTCCACCAGCTCTACCTCAGGGAATTTTTGCATAGTAAGCTTCATGGCCTTCTCCACTTCTTCGCCAATCACATGCTCGCCAAAGGCTGAGATAAAATGCTTGATCCGCCCGCTAACAATTATGCGATATGGATCCTTTGAAACAAATTTGATTGTATCGCCAATCGAGTAGCCCCACAGGCCCGCGTTGTTGCTGATCACTAATGCGTAATTCTTTCCAAGCTTCACTTGTTCAATAGAAAGCCGGGTCGGTTTGTCATTGAAATATTCTTCGGCAGGGATAAATTCGAAGAAAATTCCTGAATTTAATAAAAGTAAAAGCCCTTCTACTTTTTGTGAATCTTGATAGGCAATAAATCCTTCGGATGCGGGATAGGTTTCAATGGAATCAATTTGTTTGCCGATGGTATCGAATAGCTTGGCGCGATAGGGTTCAAAGTTTACACC
>JANXRR010000116.1 GCA_025356795.1 Bacteroidia bacterium | reverse complement strand
TCTTGGGCTCCGTAACTGCCCGGCCTATTAGATGAGAAAATTATTTTTGTGCCATCGGCAGAGAGGGTGCTGTGCGCATCCCATTCTTTGCTGTTTACTACATTGCCCATGTTTTTTGGTATAGCCCATTGGGCGCCTTCTAATATGGAGTAGTAAAGGT
Source organism: Bacteroidia bacterium (assembly GCA_025356795.1). Taxonomy (GTDB): domain Bacteria; phylum Bacteroidota; class Bacteroidia; order Cytophagales; family Cyclobacteriaceae; genus ELB16-189. The sequence continues at coordinate 4,719 of JANXRR010000116.1, read as the reverse complement.
CGCACGAGCCAACCCCATCCTCTCTACCGCAGGCACCAAAAATCATCGTTTGGCCATCTGCTGAGAAAGAGGCCGCCCCGTCATTTCCATCTGTATTTAGTGGTGAAGGTAACAACTCAGGATTGCTCCAAGTGTTTCCATTTCGTATTATAAAATATAAATCTTCATCACCTTCTTTTGCATTTGCAGCATCTGGGTGGAAGCCACCGAATCTTCTCGAAGTAAAATATAGCTTGTTGCCAGTAGGATCTAGCATGGGTAAGTAATCACTTTGCGGGGAATTGACTGGCGGAAGTAAAACTACTGGCTCCTTCATTGTAATTGGCATGGAGGAGAGTTTCCCTGAAACCTTAACGTAGTTTAGCATGTAGTCTGCCCGGTGCTGTAATTTTGTTGAAAGAGAATTTCCTTCTGTTCTGTTTTTATATTCTTTAAGTAGCTTTTCTGTTTCGCTCCATTTTCTCAAATAAACGCCAACAATAGCCGCTTCTATATAAAAAAAACTATTATAATCGGGGTTGAGTTTTTCAAGTGCAAGATATTTTCCCCACGCTTTTTCAAACTGCTCGTCATTATAATAGCTGGAAGCAAGGTAATAGGTGGCTTCCTGGTTTTCTGGGGAAGCTGAAACTACTTGTTCCAAAAGTGGAATCGCCTCTTTATACTTGTCTTCATCATAGAGTGTCTTGCCATTGTTTAAGTTAGGATCTTCAATTACTACCGATCGCCTGCTTTGAGCCATAGCACCAATGGAAGTAATGAGTATTATTGTTAGTAAAAATCTCATGGTAAGTGTTTTTAGAGAAAGGCTGAATTAATTTCAACTTATGAAATGCAGGAGAAAGATTTGGGGATGGATAAGTAAGTAGAAGGGAACTAATCAAATCTATTAAGATTTATTAGTCCCCTTATGTTGGAAAGACTAAGGCTTGTCAATTGAGTATTTGGAAATCTTATCTCCGTCCTTTACGAAAAGATGATTTCCATCATTTGTCAATTGTGGATTGCTAACATCTTTCATTTTACCTTTAATATTTCCGGTAGCTAAATCAAAACCTATAAATTGGTCGGTTCCAATCCATACAAAGAAATTTTTCCCTCTTGAAAAGGTATAACTTGAGGAGCCTGGCAACTTCCAAAAAACCTCATCGGTTTTTGTTGCATAGTTTAATTTTCCGGTAGCAGTTTCTATTGATGCTACTCCATTGTCGCAGAAGAGAAAAAGTGTTTTTGTATCATCGGAAAGAATCATCTCCGCCACGTCACCTACTTTGCTGGCACTTAAGGGTGTCTTGTAGCTAATTTCACCTGTTTTTGCATCCAGGCTAAAAACATTTTTATCACTTGCCACAATTACTTTATTGCCCATTCCATAGATGGAGGAAATTCGATCTGAGAATTTGTCACCTAACTTATCGGCAAGATCGGACGTGTTCCATATTAATGCCCCTGAATTAAGGTCATATCCTCTCACACCATAGTTTCCATCAAATCGGTTTTCATTTTTCTTTGTGGTGGTGCCCTGTCCTGAAATTACAATCTGTGTATTAATCATACCGCCAAATTGAGCAATCAATACACCGTTTAACACGAGTAAGTTAGGTACCCTATCAGTGGATTTAATTTTTTCTGTTTTCCATACTACTTTTCCTGTTTGAGCTTCAACCTTTTTAATGACGTTATCATTTTCCAAATCTACATAGTAGATGAAGTTGCCAGAGACTAAGGGCCAGCCGGCAATACCAAACTCTTGTTTTAACTTTAAGCCTATTGATTCATCGCTGTTATCAAATGGTGCTTGCCATAGTTGATTACCTGTTTTTAAATCGAAAACATTAATACTTTTTGATAACACAAATATCTTATCTCCTTGAACATCTAAATGAGAGTAGGGTATCTCAGTGAATGACTGCCAAGCGGAAGTACTTTCAAATGTTTTCGACCATTTGACATCGCCAGAAGCAGAGAGATTAAATATAATTTTGCGTGTAAGTCCCATTTTCATTCTGCCTATTAACCTTACTGTTGTTTTACCTACAGTTCGTATCATCATTACTTTGTTGTAAGAATGGAAGTCACCATCTACAGATTTGGAAACAAAATTCGAAGCATCTGTTTTTTCGCCTGTTAGTATGTTTATGTATTCAGCATCACCTTCGCCAATAAATACCTGAACGAAATCTGAGCCTCCAATTTCTTCTATGCTAATGTCTTTTACGTCCGCAGTTGAATATTCTTTTGATTCCCACTTCTTATTTCCCGAACGGGTGTCTAAACCGATAATTTTTTTGGAGGCATTGTCGAAGACTATAAAAGTACCCTGGTGGGAAAGGCTAGCTAGGCATTCTGCAAAATGAAAATTGGAGTTTGCATCTACCCCAGGATAGTCGGTAGTGCGCCAAAGTTCTTTTCCAGTAACGTAATCAATAATTACTTTATCACCATTTTGTTTTTTCTCATCACGATTAAAAAATAGAATAATACCAGCTTCATAATTATAGACAGCTCGCGCTAGTTCTTTAACTTTTAAATCATTTTTAAAGTTGATTTTCCAAAGTTGCTTGCCTGTAACGCCATCGAGCATTTCAGCTTGTGTTTCATCACGGGCCGAGACAAATTTCCCATCGAAAGAGTAATGCCATTTATCTGGTTTAAAACTAAATTTGGATTTCCATTCTACAGGAAATTCCTGAGCATTTAAAATGCAACTTATAAATACAAATACTGCTAGAAGATTGATTTTTTTCATAAGCTGGGTTTTTCATTAGGGTTTGTTGGCTAAAGGTAAAATGAGTGCGACAAATAGAAAATGTGAAAAAAGTAGTATTTATTGAGCGGAAGCACAATTGATATGAACAGCCCTATTCTTTTATTCCTAGTTATGCCTTCGACAAAGTCAAAAGCATTTTAGATGAAGGAGCAATGCGGAAGTTAACATGACTGCCGGTATACAGTATGGATTTATCTTTGAGCGGGCGTTGCCTTTTAATTTTATCTTTTCCAAAAGTATCTATTTGAATGAACTGGTCATTGGCACTATATCCTGTTCCTAAAGCAATTATTGTTCCGATGCCTTCCAACACTGTTTGCGATGAAATATCCTTATATAGAGAAATTAACTTGGGGAGAAAGACTATAGTTAAAATAAAGAACACAGCGGGAAACCCAACATTCATAAAATTGACGGAGTCTAATAGATACTCTTTTTTAAAGTTTCCGAAAAATAAAAAGAAGCCAAGGCCAACTATAAATGCCAATTCAAATAAGGCATTGATAATGAATAACATTATCAAAAAGTTTTTTTCATCTTTTTTTATTGCTGCTTTTTTCATTTTATGTTGCCTTAGTTAACTAAATAAAACCTGTTTTCTTTAACGCTTCCACCCTGCAATTAACTTGAAGTTTTTCGTAAATGTTTCGCACGTGGGTGCGCACCGTATCAACGCTTAAAAACAGTTTATCGGCAATTTCCTTATATCTGAATCCTTTGCTAAGTAATTCTAAAATTTCCTGTTCTCTTCTGCTTAACTCCTGATAAAACTTATTAGTCTTTTCTTTTTCGGCAAAAGACTCTATTATTTTTCGAGCCACTTGACTGCTAATTGGTGAACCCCCTTTAAATACTTCTTCAATTGCTTCAATTAGTTTTTCGGGCGATGTGCCTTTTAATAAATAGCTTGTGGCACCAGCTTTCAATGCATCGAATATAACATCGACATTGTCATATACTGTAAGAACCATCATTTGCATTTTTGGGTGCAATATTTTTAATCGCTGAATGCAATCAATGCCACTCATGCCAGGAAGGTTTACATCAAATAGACCAATCTCAACGGGATTGGCAGAGAGTTCTTCGAGAGCTGTTTCTCCATTTTTAAAGGCACGAAAATCCGTTACTTCTATTTGCCGTTCAATCTGTTCGGCAAGGAGGTTCCTGACTTTGTCATCATCTTCTACAATTGCAATGGATTCTATTTTCATTTTGACCGTCCACCTTTTAAGACCCCTATTTTCTCAAAGCTACAATGACAATCTTCGTATAAAAATGTGATATTAGTAGTATTAATAAAATCATTTGCTACATATTGAATTCAAGTTGAACGGTGGTTCCTTTCCCTTTTTCAGAATATAAAGTAAAGTTGCCATTCACGGTTTTAATTCTTGATTTCATATTAGTTAAACCATTCCCCCCACTAATTTCTATTTCATTAAAGCCAATGCCATTATCGATTACTTTTAAGAGAAATTTGTTTTCTATCAGTGTCCCTTCAATGCTAATGTTAGTTGCTTGAGAATGTTTAAGTGCATTATTGATACATTCTTTAAGCACTAACATACTATTTCGCTTGAATTCATTGGTAAGCAACCAAGAGCCTTTTTCGGGCAATTCAATTTTATAATCTACGCCTGATGATTCAAGAATGCTATGAAGCTGATCGCGCAAATGAGCCATCAATTGTTCAAATGTTTGATTTTCGGGGTTTAAACTCCAAATAATTTCACTAATGTCATGAACTATTTTGCGACACGTTTGCGCAATCTGATCAAGTGCCTCATTTTTTTCTATTATCTGCTTGGCTGCCTCACTAATTAACGTAATGCGTGTAAGGCTTGCTCCAATGTCGTCATGCATTTCCATACCAATTCTCCTTCTTTCTTGCTCAAGGGCATTGCTTTTTTCCAATTCTAAAATTTTTAATTTATATTTTTGCTGAGAAA
>JANXRR010000100.1 GCA_025356795.1 Bacteroidia bacterium | reverse complement strand
TAAAATTAATGCTGTTTACTTTGTTGTTAAGAAGGCGGGAGGCGGTGTGTGCAGTGAGGCCGTTCTTCTTTAGAAATAGGTTGGGGTTTTCAATTCCTTTATCCTCCAATATTCTTATCAGGTCTAACTTTATCATATCACGTTGCCATTTGTCCCTTCCTGAAATAGCTTGACACATTTTGAGGGCTAAACAATCTCAAAATGAAAGATCAAAAGACAATTAGTAATGCAGAAAAGCGATGGCTGGTCCGTGAACTGGAAGCTGGGCGGATAACTTATGGTGAAGCCAAAGAACGTTACACTGCGATCAGCAAAGACCCACATTCCTTAATTCAGAATTGGCGCAGGAAGTATACTTCGGACATTCCGTTAACTTTACCCATCATGACTGAAAAGGAAAAGCAAAAAGTAGAGGCACTTCGACTGCAACTCAAAGCAGCAGAAAAACTACTCGAAGATGCCCAGATGAAGAACATCGCTTTGGAAACCATGATTGACCTTGCCGAAGAGCAACTAAAAATCTCCATCCGAAAAAAATCTGGGCCCAAACAGTAGCACAGCTCCGGCAGTTCTATCCGCACTATAGTGTGCGCTATTACTGTTCGCTGTTTGGGCGCAGCCGCCAAGGCTGGTATGAGCAAACAAAACGGGAGGAGGAACAACACATGGCCATTGCCATCGTGCTGAAACTGGTCCATGAAATACGAAAGGATTTACCCCGGGCAGGAGTTCCGAAGCTACACTTCATGTTACAAGAAAAACTTGTGGCACATGGTATTAAAATGGGCAGGGATGCCTTGTACCAGGTGCTTGGAGAACATGGGTATTTGCTTCGCTATCGAAGACGAAAACCATATACCACCAACAGTGATCATCCCTACAAAAAATATCCGAACCTGATCCGTGAAATCAAATACCTCACACACCCTGGACAACTCTGGGTCAGCGATATTACGTACATCCGTTTGAGAGAGGGTTTTGCCTATCTAAGCATAGTTACCGATGCCTATTCGCATAAGATAATTGGATACTGTTTACACCCAACTCTGCACAGTGATGGACCTATCACTGCTTTGTTACAGGCTTCTAAATCCAAACAAGGGCGTTCGCTCATTCACCACAGTGACCGTGGTTCACAGTATTGTTGTAGCGAATACGTTAAGGTTTTAGAACACTATGAAATACAAATCTCCATGACCGAAAAGGGTGACCCTTATGAGAACGCAATTGCCGAAAGAATCAATGGAATATTGAAAGGTGATTTTTTATTAGACAGAACTTTCGCCTCGTTTACCGAAGCAAGTCAAACGGTAGATAATGCGGTTGAGAAATACAACCACATCCGTCCGCATGATAGCTGTGATAGACTAACCCCTGTGCAGGCACATAACCAAAGCGGGTTTCTGCGTAAGCGGTGGAAGACCCGATCGGAGAATGAATTATTGACTAGTTAAACTCCATCAAATGAAAAATAAAGCACCACCTGTCATCCAGTTTTAGGAATACAGTTAAGCACTGTCAACCTGTTTTAGGAATAAGCTCAACAGTTGTACTCTAAATACAGGAATACCGTTGGGAAGCGTAAACCAAATCCAGGAATAACAGTCTAGGTTGTAAACCCAATTCAGGATTAACAATGTAAACCTGTCGGCCATTTTAGGAAGAGTAAAAACATTTGTAACATTGAACCAGGATTAAGCGCTAACCCTGTAAAACACTTTTAGTAACTACCCTCAAATGTGTCAAGTAATTTCAGGAAGGGTCAGTTTTTTAGCTAAAATGCAATAAAAAAGAAGTAGAAATTGATGGTTTTTAAGCAGAAATTCACCAATTCTTGTCAGAAATTGGCCATTTTTAGTCAAGAATTCACCAATTTTAGTCAAGGATTCATCATTTCTTGGCAAGGATTCACCGATTTTAGTCAAGGATTCACCATTTCTTGTCAAGAATTCACCGATTTTAATCAAGGATTCATCATTTCTTGACAGAATTTCACGAGTTTTAGCCAAGAAATGATCATTTTTTGGCAGGCGTTTGCGAGTGTTTAGCAAGCTTTTGGTAACACAAACTGACAATCAGTTAGGGTAGATATGGCCAAGACTTCAACGATATAATTTATCAACTAGTTAGTCGAAGCATAGGCGCGTTGGCCTCACCAAAAAGCGGGTGTGCGATAGCAAGCGTGAGGGTGTATTTTTTGGTCTTGAGCCTTTTGGTTCTTTTGCATCAAGTGTTCATCCCGTAAGGCGG
>JANXRR010000070.1 GCA_025356795.1 Bacteroidia bacterium | reverse complement strand
TGTTCTACTGAGACAATTGAGCTAATGCGTTATGAAATATTAGCTTCTTATGGTTTTATCTATTTCAGATGCCTTGGAGTAAACTTCATCATAGGAGGAGATGGTAGGTTTGTAGTCAAATCCAAAACCATATTTAATATTTTCTAACATAGCAGAATCTGCAATAATAAAACCATAAGAAGCTAATATTTCATAACGCATTAGCTCAATTGTCTCAGTAGAACAAAAAGTTGATTTCCCCTCTCGTTGTCCTTCAGCCTTTCGGTAATCATAAGTTATAAAATCACCCTTTAGGTAATTGCTATCAATTTTTATTATTTCAGAGAATGCAAACCATCTACTTGTTTTAATTGGAAATAAACTTTTACCATCAAATATAAAATATTGGTATAATGGAAAATTAGACTCTATATGAAATGTACCTGGTCCCATTTCTTCTTGTCGAGATACGACACTCGTTTCTATAAGGTCTTCGCTAACCTTTCTTAATTTAAAATCCTTGTCCCCATATGTGGTAATTGAACTAACTATATTTGATTTTTGGTCAATCAAATTAACATCGTGTGAAGTATAAAATTCACCTCTGCCTCCGATAAATCGTGTTTCTATATTTGATATGAATGCCCGAATTGTCTCAGCGATATAGAATGGCTTTTCGTTCGTGTTTTCTACTTTTGTATCGCCATATTGGAAAAAGTTTAAGGCGTCTTTTGAGGCAATGAGATTGCCCCGAATATTTCCTAATATAAATTGCAAATAACTTGGAGTAACCACCATACCATTTCCTCTTGCAAGATCATCTCTTGTATAAAGTACTCTTATTAATTCCTGAAACTCACTTCCAAACACAAACTTCTTCTCCGTCAAATACTCAAAATCTTTAATGTACTTCTCGGCCGTGGGTGTGGGGAAGTTTTCATGGTATTGATAACTCTTATCGAGCCAGCCAAAGAGTGAATCTTTCTTTACCAGGGCTTTTGCTTCGCCTTCTTCATAGGGCACGAGCCACGTGTATTCAACCGGCACCAGTGCTTTGCCATCCATGGTGTAGTAGCCAATTTTTCCGTTCTTCTTCACCTCCACCGCGTTGGGCAAATTGATGCTCGGGTTGCCTATCAAATCAAACTCTACGGGTACAATCACTTTGCCGCTGGTGTGTAGCAAGCCCATCTTAAACGTTGCTGGTGATTTGCCATTCAGTGAGTCGTAGATGTACGTACCATTCACAGCATAGTAATAGGCGGTGTCGTTATGGTGCACATACCACACCACGGTGTCATAGTCCTTTTGTAGCTCGTGGGCGCGATCGTAATAAATTTTCACATCAGCCAACCGCTTGGCCAGTTCATCGGCATTTTCAATTTTGCTTTTGATGGAGTAATAAGCAGTGTAAACTTCTTGTGCACCTAGTTGATTGATGTAAAACTTACCGTCCTTCTTTTGAAAAATAGTGAGCATGAGCTGGTTTATCACGGCAGCCTCTCCATGGCCAATAAGTTCTACGGGGATCTTAACTTTTAAGTAACCATCCTCCCATGCGGCCGTGGCTTCTTCGTACACCAGTCTTGTTTTGATGGATGTGGTGTCTTTGTTTTGCAACACTGCAATACCCTTTAAAATCTCTTCCTTACTCTGACCTGATTTAAACAAAGCCAAGATAGCTTCATCCGATTTGCCCAAGGTTTGTTGAAAATCAGATAGAAACATTTTGGCGTTTTTGTCAAGCTCGCTGGTCTTCACCGCAGTGCAAGCAGCAGCCACCAACACAAGGGCAGCAACTAAAATTTTATTCTTCATGGTGTGTGGATTCTTCTGGAGTTCGAAGATACAGGAAATTGGCAAATTAGAAATGACGATGGCCTTTTACTGCCACACTAGTTACTATCACACTAGTAGATCGCCTTAAGCTCACTTCCTCTGAAACTCTGGCGAGCCAAGAATAATGCCCACTACTTGTGCAAGCATGGAGTTGTCCCCAAATGAGTCTCTGCTCCCTTTCTGTTTAGGCTTTTCCATCACGGGTCTATCATTGGTGGCCAACGTGTCTTGTTGAGTTCTCATCGCTGCCTCCTTATTTTGGGACGCTTCTTCAACATTTTTATGGATGTCTGGGTTATTAATGAAAGATTTTAACCGTTGAATAGTAGGATCGATGTCTCTTTGGGGAAGCATTATCCTAGCGTAAATAGGTAACGCAGCTTGTGCACTTTCGGGCTCGTGATTATTGTTTAGCGTTGCCAAATCAAAACTAACTCCTTGAATTTTTTTTGAGGCCAATGCTAATGCAAAATTCATTCTGTTTAGCAATGAGCCGGTGTTAATCCAGTATTGAGCTTTGTCAGGAAAGCCAGTGGGGGCTTGATAGAAATACAATTTTTGCCCCATGCGTGTAATCCATTGATTCACTAGAAAAGGTTGAGCCACATCGGCATTCAACACACGGATAGTACTGATTGCATACTCAAAAGGTGATTTGGTTTTTGCACGTAATGATTCTTTGCTCCAAAATTCAGGAGATGAAACTAGTGTTACTAATACTTCCGATATGTTTCCCTTTGTATCTAAAAATGTTTTGGTCATCTTATCAATAAGCACGGGTGGAGGGTTGTCGTTCACAAAATGCACTGCCAATTTCTTGCAGATAAATTTTGCAGTAGCCGAATGGTGGGCCAATAATTTTAAAAGATCAACACCTTCCAAATAACCACCCGATGAAAAAGTTTTACCTAAAACTGCTTTTGGTTTCGAGTCGTGCCTGTTCATAGCAAAAATAAAATCACCCTCGTGCACAAAGCCGTTGCGCTCTAATTTATCTTCACCTATTTTATCAATAGTCTTCCGCATATTAACGGCTGCACCAAAATTTCCCATTGGGTAAATAGTCCACCCAGTAAAGATTCGCGCGGCTTCTGTTACATCGGTTTGGGTATAGCCGCCATCCACACCAAGAGTATGAAGCTCCATTACTTCTCGTGCATAATTTTCATTCAAGCCTTGCTCCTTTCGTTTCTTCCCTGCCTTTTCCAATTGTTCGGAGGTCAGATTCATTTTTTTACCGATGCGCTTTTGAACCAGTTTATTATCAGCAAGCTTGGCAAGTTTTTCATTCACCCCTACGCTCGAAAAATTATCTAAGTATAAAAGCATGGCTGGCGATTTGGCTGTGGCAAGGAGCAGATATTCAAACTTACCTGCTACATGCGGACGGATCACATCGCGCTCGAAAGCTGGAATGAACCGTGCGCATTGATTCTTCGTGATAGACACATTAAAATGATTGAACCAGAAATCGGTAAGCACTTCATGCAACTGATTTTCACTGTAGGTGGCGCGAAG
>JANXRR010000069.1 GCA_025356795.1 Bacteroidia bacterium | reverse complement strand
ATTTTGAATTTCAAAATAGATGTTCTCAAATTCATTTAGCTCCTTCACAATTTTTTTTACATACTTCTCTTGCTCTTTAAATATATTACCATTGTAAGTAGTATTAATTAAGTTAGCGGGAATATTATCAGTGTTGTTGATATTATTACTGGGATTAAATGGACAATATTTCCATCCACTCCCATAGTAGGAGGAGAAAAGAGTAACTTCGACAATGATATCTTTTTCTCTTGCTGACGAAACAAAGTCTTTAAGTCGTTTAAAATATTCATCGTCCCAACTAGCAATATCAAATTTATTTCCACCTAAAAAGAAACCATCCTGCATACTTCGTTTCCATGGTAGCAATAAGTTGGTAGCTGTTGGTGCTAATATATTTCGTTGGATCCCGAAGTCACCTACTTTTTCAATATAGCTTCCTGTAAATATTCGAGTGTAGTTTAGTCCGTCCTTAGCAAGGGTTTCCAAGTATTTTTTATAATCAAATCCTTTATTTACAATTGACCCATAATGTTCGCCCGAACTTATAATTAACAGAGGTTTGCCATTATATAAGAAATAGTGTGGATTTTCTGGATGTAGTTGTAAGACTTTTGTTTGCGGATAAACTGAATTTATAAGTAAAGTAAAGAGAAGCAAAGTCAAAACTGAAGATTTCATAAGATTAAATGATAAGTAGCTCTTAAAAGGTTTTTTAGCAAGATAATTCTTATAAGTCTCGAAGTAAACGACCCATCTCACTCATACCGCTCCTCAAATCCCATCCAAACTTACTTTCACTTTTTCTTTTTGAAGAATCTTCCACCCTTTTTTTCAGGGGTATTCTCTGCAAGTATTAAACATTCTTCCAAAGTAAGATCGGCTGGTGCTTTGTCCTTGGGAATTTTCACGTTCTTTTTTCCTGCTTTTATATACGGTCCAAAGCGACCGTTTAAAATTTGAATATCTGCATTCGTATCAAAAAGTTTGATTGTTTTATTGGCATCAGCTTCGCGCTTTAATTGAATCAATTCTATGGCGCGTTCCCCCGTTACCGTATACGGATCTTCACCTTTGGGTAGTGAGATAAATTTTTTATCATGAGCTATGTAGGGGCCAAATCTTCCAATATTTACAACAACCGGCTTCTCTTCAAACGTGCTTACTTCGCGCGGGAGTTTGAATAATTCCATGGCATCTTCCATGGTCAGGCTTTCTAAAAATTGCCCATTGCGCAAGCTTGCAAATTTAGGCTTGCCTTCCTTACCGTCTTCAGGGTTTTCTCCAATTTGAACGTAAGCACCAAACCTTCCGAGTTTTGCATACACTTTAAGCCCTGTTTTAAGGTCAACACCAAGTTCTCTGCTTTTGTTGGAAACAGAAGATCTCTCAACCAATTCAGTCTTCGTTACCGTTTTATGAAAGGGTTTATAGAATTGATCTATCATTTTCTGCCAACCCAATTTGCCATTAGCTATCTCATCGAATTCTTGCTCAATGTCTGCGGTAAAAGAGTAATTTGTGATTTCCGGAAAGTGTTCAACCAAAAAGTCGTTCACTATCATAGCTATGTTAGTGGGGAAAAGCTTATTCTTTTCAGCTCCGGTAATTTCTTTTTCTGAAGAGGCTGCAATCTTGTCTTTCGCGAGCGTTAACACTCTATATCCTCTGTCCACTCCTTCCCTACTTTCTTTTACCACATATTCTCTTTTTTGAATAGTTGAAATGGTAGGAGCATATGTGGAAGGCCGGCCGATTCCTAGTTCTTCTAACTTTTTTACAAGGGTTGGCTCGGTATATCGTGCCGGATGCCTGGTAAAAATTTGCGTTGCATCTAATGATTCCAACTGAAGGCTTTGGCCAACTACCAAAGGTGGTAGCACTTTAGTATTCTCCTCATCTTCATCCTCATCTTTGGATTCAAGATAAACTTTCAGGAAGCCTTCAAATTTAATAACCTCACCTGAAGCTGTTAAAGTTCTGCCATTGGTAGAAATAGCGATAGAAGCGGTTGTTCTTTCTAACTCGGCATCGGCCATTTGAGACGCAATGGCTCGTTTCCAAATGAGTTCATATAAACGTTGGGCATTTCTATCGGCACCCGCCTCTAATACAGAAAAGTCTGTAGGCCGAATTGCTTCGTGAGCTTCTTGTGCACCTGAGGACTTAGTCTTATATCTACGTGTCTGAATAAATTCTTTACCAAAGGCACTTCCTATTTGTGCTACAGCTCCTTGAACTGCTTCATCTGATAAATTAACCGAATCGGTTCTCATGTATGAAATCTTTCCCGACTCATACAATTTCTGGGCAACCGTCATAGTCTGCAAAACTGAGAAGCTCAATTTTCTTCCCGCCTCCTGCTGCAAGGTGGAAGTAGTAAAGGGGGGAGACGGAGATTTTTTTGCCGGTTTTTTTTGCAAATTATCAATGGAGAACTTGGCTGCCTTGCAAGATTCTAAAAATTCTAAGGCCTCTTTCTCGGTTGCAAACTTCTCTGAAAGTTCGGCCACCAGTTGCTTCCCTTTTCCTAAATCAAAAAGTGCTGATATTTTAAATGTGGACTTAGAGGTAAATTTTTCAATTTCGCGCTCCCGTTCAACTACAAGTTTTACAGCAACTGATTGAACGCGCCCTGCAGATAATCCTGTCTTGATCTTTTTCCAAAGTATAGGTGACAATTCAAAGCCTACGAGTCGGTCAAGAACACGCCTAGCTTGCTGCGCATTCACAAGATCGATGTCAATTCCCCTAGGGTTTTTTAGCGCATTTTGGATGGCGTTCTTGGTTATTTCAGTAAAAACAATGCGTCTTGTTTTCGCATCGCTAAGATCTAACACCTCTTTTAAATGCCACGAAATTGCTTCCCCCTCACGATCCTCATCACTTGCGAGGTAAACCATTTCGGCATCCTCAGCAAGTTTCTTTAAGTTTTTGATAATGTCCTTTTTATCGGCACTTACCTCGTAGGTAGGTTCGTAGTTATTTTCAACATCAATCGCCTCATTACCCTTCTTAAGATCGCGAATATGCCCCATACTAGAGGTAACTTTATAATCTTTGCCCAAATAGCCTTCAATCGTTTTAGCCTTCGCGGGTGATTCTACAATTACTAAGTTTTTTGACATGCTAAGGTTTGGTTCAACGGGATCAAATATCAGTATTTTTTTAAAAAATAAAATTTTCAAATTATTGGTTGATCAATATGCGTGTTGTTGCCACCCAACAACAATTAACTCAACTCGATAAGATTCACCATGTTAACAAGATTTATTTGAGTATCTCTTTTGTGATTTAAAATATTTAATTTTAACGAAATAATTTCGGTTGAAAGGACAAGGTGTATGATCAAAACATTGTTAATCTTGCGGCACGCGCACAGTTCCGAAAAACAACCGGGCAATTCAGATAAACATCGTGAATTGTCTCGGGAAGGTGTAAATGGCGCTGTCAAAATAGGAACTTTCATTAAGAAACAAGGAATTGGGATTGATCTCATTACAGCAAGTACTGCTACCAGAGCAATTGCAACAGCAACAATAGTTAGCAATGGAATAGGCTATAATCCTAACTTGATTGCACAAGCGGAGGAACTCTATATAGCATCAGTAAAAAGTATGGTTGAGTTTATACATGAATTAGGAGAAGAATATAACTCAGTAGTATTAATAGGTCATAATCCTCACCTCTCCTACTTATCTGAATTTCTCTGTAAAACCGAGTTAGGGGCATTGCCTCCGGGAGGTTTAGCAATTATTCAGTTTAACCAGCTCAGATGGGAACAGTTAGAAAAGGCTTCTGGTGAATTGGTACATTTCACTTCCCCAGAGTTGTTAGAATAAGTATGCAGGATCAAGCATTTACAGCAAACTCATCATTTGATCACAATGGAATTGGCATTAAGGGTAAATTATTTGGTCTTCCTTATTCTTTACATGAAGCACAATTAGTAATTGTGCCCGTTCCTTGGGAAGTAACTGTTTCCTCTAATACTGGAACGGCATTAGCTCCATCAAAAATCATTAACGTATCGTCTCAAATAGATTTATTTTCAAAAGAAATAGAGGAAGTCTGGAGGTTAAAAATAGCTATGTTGGAATTTCCTTCCGATCTAAAAAAAGAAAGTGATCGGTTAAGAAGGTTCTCAGAAATGCACATTCAAGCACTTGAAAGTGGCAATGTGGTCGAAGGCTTTAAAGTGCTCACTCAAAAGGTAAACGAAGGCTGCGAAAATCTTGCTATTTATATAAGAGAAACTACTCATCAATTGCTTCAAAAAGGAAAAATGGTAGGTCTGCTTGGAGGAGATCACAGCACTCCTCTTGGCTTTTTAAGGGCACTTGACGAAAGGCATTCTAATTTTGGTGTTCTTCAAATTGATGCACATGCGGATTTAAGAAAATCGTCTGAGAACTTTAATTACTCGCATGCTTCTATAATGAATAATGCGCTTAAACTTAAAAATCTTTCACGCCTTGTGCAAGTAGGAATAAGAGACTATTGCGAGCAGGAGTTTAACACAATTCAACAATCTAACTCCCGGATAAAAACATTTTTTGATGCCGATATAAAAACTGATTTGTTCAATGGGAAAACATGGAAAGCTATCTGCCACGAAATCATTCAAGAACTGCCCGACCTTATTTATATCAGTTTTGATATTGATGGGCTTGATCCTAAACTATGCCCAGGCACAGGCACGCCCGTTCCTGGCGGATTTGAATTTGAACAAATAACTTATTTGATTAAACAAGTTGTATTGTCGGGGAAACGAATTATTGGATTCGACTTAAGCGAAGTGTCGGGCGAGAGCATTTGGGATCTTCAGGTTGGATCAAGAATGCTGTTCGAATTATGTAATTGGATGGCTGTTTCGCAAGGGAAATTAAATCTCTATAAATAGTTTATTAGATTTTTTTAATTCATATAAACTCCACGATTTCGCCCGGCTCAACCAATTACCATAATTAACATTACTTAACCATAAAGGAAAAGTTTTAAAAACAGGCTTGCCAATATAAGCCTTCACATTTTCGGAAGCATAAAATTTTTCATCATAAACTAAGAGTAGCGAATTAGCAGCAGGTTTATAGCGCATGATGGTTGAATCGTTTTCAATTCGTTGGAGGGAAAGGTTTTTGGGACAGTAGAAGTATTGTCTTTGATCACCAAACTGATAAGGATCTTTATCAATATAAAAAATTGTTACAGGTTGTTTACTTGCCAAAGTATAGATAAATTGATTGAAGGAGGTTGTTTCTTCCGCTGGCTTAAGCAATGCAATTACTAATAGCAGCAGACCATTTTCGATGAGTACTAGCCCAAAAAATAGTTTGATTAATCTACTTTTTTGGATATAATTTTTCCCATTTTTAGTTGCTTTTCCAAAACCTAAAACAAGAATAAATGGAAGCAAATAAATCATAGGAAATAAAAATCGCAATTCCTTATGACCTACCAAACAATGACCTAGCACAAAGAAGAAAACAGCCCAATGAAAGGCATGAAGCCTAAAGTAGCATAATGAATAAAAATAACCCGCAAGAATAACAATGCTGATAGGAGCTGCCGCACTTTCAAAAACCATATTGAAATAATACCACCAAGGAGAAACTCCAAAACTTGACGCTACTCCTTTAATGATATTAGCATAGAAATAATTGTAAGCAGTAAATGTGAAATGACCATAAAACCATTGGTCAATAAAAAGACCGATTACAAATACAATGAAAAATCCAGAAAGAAATATAATAATGGTGACCATGGGCAACTTCTTTATAAATGCCATCCATGCAAGTAAGCCAATAGCTGCAAAAAGAATTTGAAATCGGCAGAGATAAGAAATTCCAATCAGAACTCCAGCCAGTAAAAAATATTTCCAGTGAGTTGATGAATTAATTCCAACAATGATTATTGCAAAACAGAAAAAAATACCAGAATAATTTTCATTTGAGAACCGACATGAAGTATATGGAATAAACCATAAGAACATGGAGATTGCTGCCAATAATTTTTGATACTCTTCATTTATACCAAGTTTTTTGCTTTTGATAACAATTGCAGTAAATGCAAACCAACCGAGTACACAGGATAGAATTCGTAAAACAAATGCAACATCAAAAGGATTTTTAATTCCTATGCCTTCAAGAAATCGAATCGTTAAAAACGCTACACTGGGTTGAAATGCTGAGCGCATCTCTTTGCCATATTCAGACGCCAGATCATATTGAGGCGACCTGCCCAATTTAAAATTGGCGAATTCTAACAACTGCCAATGCTCATCCGAATGATGGTATCCAATACTTGTGCTTGCTGTGATTATAAAGAAGATTAAACCAATGAATAAAATTTGGCGTGTGCTCAGCTTCATTAGCCATCTATTCAAGGTTATCTTTCATTTCTTTGACGGTACTATTTTCAACTGGCAATAAGGGTGGGTGATAATCAAATAGCTTTTGTTCTTTAATAGCTTCTTCAACTTTGTGTGGAACAAATTTCTCCCAACCATTTTCTCCATTTTTTATCATAGCCAACACATTGTCAGATATGATGTGGAGATTATTGATGTTGGCACCTTTAATGTCTTCCATTTTATTGTTATCCATCAAATACCTAAATAGATTTTTAAGATTGTCAGGAAGCTGATGCTCAAAATCTTTAAGTGTGAAAAGCTCTTTGTCTTTCTTAGAAGCAGGATAAATATAAAGCTTCACATTGTTTCCAAAAAGAGAGGCAAAACTTTCCAAAATGCCACCTCTAATATTATCGTACGTTTTTTCTTCAAATACTTTTTGCAGTGCATAAATGCCCATTATTATAGCAGTTTTCTTTCCTTTGGTTATTTTGGATAGATAATCAACTAATCGGTAATATTCGAAATAATTTGAAACCAATACCATTTGCCCCAGCGAACAAATGATATCCGCTCGATGTAGGAAATCCGTTTCATCAATTTTGCCATCAGGACTTAAATCATTTAAAGTAAGCTCAGTTAAGACAACAATCTTCGAGCGATCTACGTCTTTTTCATTTTTAAAATGTCTCAACGAAGTTAAGAGCATGTCAACATTTACATGGGTTACAGGCCTAAAGCGACCTCTTAAAACCAATACGTTTTTTTTATACAAAGCCTCTGACGGTTGCATCACCGTTCCATCGGGGCCAAACATAGCAGCTTTTGTAAACCCGTTTTTAACAAGCTTAAGTGCCATTAGCCGATTGTCAATTTTCTTGAAATCAGGGCCTGAAATTCTAAACATATCAATCTCTATTCTACGGGTGGTGAGTCCATCCATCAGAGAGGTTAAAATCTCTTCGGAATCGCTCAAGAGCATGCAACCGTAAATCATGTTTACTCCTAAAATTCCTACGGCATATTGCTGTTGAAGAGAATCTGTATCAAACATTTTAACATGAATAACACATTCATTGGGTTCGCCCCCAGGGCTTAATTGAAAGCGTACACCCATCCACCCTTGCCCTTGATTGGTGCGCTCAAAATTTAACGCTTCTACAGTATCGGCAAAAGCAAAAAAACGTGTCTCATTAATTCTATGTGATAACCGTTCGGGAAGCAACACGTATTCGTGGCTAAGCATTCGTTGCAATCGATCTTCAGACACATATCGATCACCCACTCCATAAATTGCATCACTAAACTTCATGTCATAGGCCGACATTGTTTTAGCAATAGTTCCAGATGCACCGCCAACTTTAAAAAAATTGGCAGCCACCTCCTGCCCGGCTCCAATCTCAGCAAATGATCCATAAATGGCCTTAGTCAAGTTAATTCTAAGGGCCTTTTCTTGAGTGCTTAGTTTCTTTTGAAATATATCTTCCATCTTAGTGCTGGCGAAGTGTAAATATCTGAATAAAATAAACGAATCCAGTGAGTTCCCATTTTAAATAAATTGTTAAAAAAAAGAACCGCAGTTAATGATTTTAAGGAAGGAAGTCGATGGCTTACCTTTTATAGATTCATCATCGGGCAAATGAGAAGTAAACAGAATATGGTTAACCAACAAGAAACTCCAAGTAATATAAAGTTAACTGAATGTTAATCATACTATGGAGTAAAGGCTTTAAATGGAGTTTTAAGAATAGATGTTAGTTGAATTGGGCAATTCTATTCTCAAAAATAATTCTACTTGTGTCCTGCATTTCATTTTTAGATTTATATCGCTTTTAAGATGTGCAACAACTACCACTTAGGAGCAAGCCATAAGAACCCAGCCGATACAATAAACATCAAAAAGAAAGCTAACGCATGAATGGGCTGATTTTCGCCATAAATCATAATTTCCTTTTTATCATTCACCTGAGATGATGCTAGCTCATTAGCTTTCTGTTGCTGTGCTGCTCTAAGGGATTGCCATTCATCAAGGTGAGATACGTAATAATTTTTGAAGATCGAATCGTGTTGAAGGGTTATTTGATGCCATCCCGGGTTTTCTGTCCAACTTGTTCCGTGAAAGTAATTGTCGATTACCACATCTTCACGCACAGGGAGCGGTACACCATCCATGGCAAGTTCAATGTCTGCTTTAGAAGCAATCACATTCACCTTCACAGGTTCATCAGGATAGACTGGAAATCGATTTTCCAATTGAATTTTAAAAGCTGGATTTTCGTAACGTGCTATGCGCTCCAATAAGGGCGACCATAAAGTTGAATACTCTATAACCTTACCTTGCAGCGCAAGCTTATAGGTTTCTTGCAGAAATTGAAAGCCGATCTTTCCACCTTCTTTAGAAACATAACCAGAAAGTATTCTTTCTTTTGTTCGCCTGATTACTTCTGTATTCTGTTCACTCACTTTGGCTGGCAAAACAGAAAATGTATACGTTGACGATTCCATTTTAACTCTAACAGTATCCTTGGGAAATTTAATTAATGGAATGAAAAAGAAATTATTTTTATTGCTATCCTCAATTGAATTGAATAGCATAACAAGACCTAATCCGTTCTTTATGTTATCTTCAAGAACATCTTTATCTGATCTATTTAACAACCCTAATGTTTCGTTATCAGTTATCATTACATCAAACGAATTTAATAAATCAACAGAAAAATGATCTATACGAACCTGGTCATGATTAACATATTCATAGCGATAATTATCTTTAGAGATTTGGGACCTCGCAACAATACTATGCCCTTGCGCAGAAACGAAGTTCTTTAAATATTTTAATTCTGCTGTAGGATAATGTTGCAGAAAAAGTAAGTTTAATTTTTTATTCGCTACCACTTCCACAGGAAGCTTGTATGACGTTACTTTTTTGCCTTCATGGATCTCAATCGTATAAACAAATAAGCCTGCTTGCCTTGGTAAGAAAGAAAGTCTAAACGGATGAACTCCTGTACCA
>JANXRR010000061.1 GCA_025356795.1 Bacteroidia bacterium | reverse complement strand
AAAAAAGAAGGGCTACAACTTAGCGGTTTAGTCTTCCTTACAAGGATTTAAAACAAGTATCTTAAAGGTACTTGATGCAATCGTCTACCCTTTAAAAATCTGGGTATGCGCAAAAAAAAATAATCTTCCGATCATTTTCCTAAGTATATTTTACATAGTGTTCCCACTTTTCAATTGCTTCAGTAAAGTCAGAGGGTAATTCTGAATCAAAACGAAGAAACTCTTTAGTTACTGGGTGAATAAATCCCAATGTTTTGGCATGAAGTGCTTGACGCGGAATAATTTTAAAACAATTCTCCACAAACTGTTTATATTTTGAGAACACTGTTCCTTTTAGGGCTTCATTGCCACCATACAATGCATCATTAAAAATGGGATGCCCTTTAAATTTCATGTGTGCCCTTATTTGGTGGGTGCGACCAGTTTCCAGCTTACATTCAATCAAAGATACATAGCGCATGGCTTTTAAAACTTTGTAATGCGTAATGGCAGTGCGCCCCATATCTCCATCAGGAAAGGCAATGGTTATTCTTCTATCTTTCGGACTTCGCCCAACATTTACATTAATGGTGCCGTGGTCGGGATCAAACTCACCCCATACCAGCGCCCAATAAGTTCTCTCTATACTGTGATCAAAAAATTGCTTAGCCAGGCTCGTAATAGCAAGTTCGGTTTTGGCAATTACCAAAAGCCCTGATGTGTCCTTATCAATTCTATGAACTAATCCTGGCCTACCATCATTACCTGGCATCTGCGGAAGCTGCTGAAAATGGAAGGCAAGTGCGTTTACTAATGTGCCACTCCAGTTCTGGAATGCCGGGTGTACTACCATTCCTGCAGCTTTGTTCACGATTAGCAAATGGTCATCTTCAAAGAAAATGTTTAACGGAATGTTTTCGGGTTTTACATCAGTATCGCGCGGAGGTTCTGGAAAGGAGACTGTGATAACATCGTGCGGCCTGACTTTATAGTTAGGGATTATATCTTTCTCGTTCACCTTTACAAGCCCACTGTGAATGCCGCCTTGGATTTTCGTTCTGGTAACATTGGGCAAACGAGCCATCAAAAACTTATCGATGCGAACCGCGCTTTGTTTAGGATCAGCTACAATTCTATGATGCTCAAACAACTTATCGTCCTGCTCGTCTACAATCTCTTCTTGTTGCATAATCCTTTTTAGAATCAGCAATTTAATCAAAAGCCAAACGTCTATGGATTAAAATATACCTGCGCATGAAACAGTTGAGATTTTTGTTTTGGCTGACTGATCTGGCTTTGTTTATCAAGCATTTTTAAAATCAGATTTACACACAAACTAGGTTAGGTCTTAACTTTTTGCGTTCGACATTTATCGCTGCAATATCTTACTTCATGCCAAACTTTTTCCCACTTTTTGCGCCAAGCAAATGGGCGATGGCAAACCACACAAATTTTTTCTGGAAGGTTAGATTTCTTTACGCCACGCATAGTTTTAAAACAAAACTGTGTGCGTTGTGTTTTTAGGAAATGCTAACTGATCAAGACATTGACAGGGTTATTGAAATGGCGTGGGAAGACCGCACTCCATTTGAAGCCATTGAAGCACAATTTGGTTTGACTGAGGATGAGGTGGTGGAAGTGATGCGCAAGAACTTAAAACTCTCCAGTTGGAAAAATTGGCGCATCCGCGTGAACGGACGGAAAACAAAATTTTCGACATTGAGAAGTGATGAGGTCGATAGGTTTAAATGCACTAGGCAACGCTGCATTAGCAATAATAAAGTCTCTAAGCGATAACTAATGTTGTCGCTTCATCAAATCAACTGTAAATAAGCGAAGTGCTTCCAGCCCACTTTTGTGAGCATTCACCTTTTTCAATGCTTTAAACCCTGCTTCAAAATAGGAATTGATTTTCTTTTCAATTATCAGATCAATATTTAGTGAATCATAAAGTGCCGTTACTGCTTTTACCTTGCTTTTCTTATTGAATTTTTTAGCATTAATCCATTCTTCCAGTTCATTTTTTTCATTGCCTTTTGCTTTTTCCAGTGCTTTTATAAGTAGGAATGTTTTTTTATTAGCAATGATATCGCCACCTACCTGTTTACCAAATTTCTTCTGATCGGCATACACATCCAGCAGGTCATCTTTCAACTGGAAACCGATGCCAATATTTACTCCAAATTCACGTAAGGCTTTTCTGTTTTCTTTGGAAACTCCCGCTAATATAGCTCCTAACTCGAGACTAAAACCGAGCAGCACTGCGGTCTTTAACCGAATCATTTCAATATACTGCGCCTCCGTTACTTTTGATTTGGATTCAAACTCCATATCCCATTGTTGGCCTTCGCATACTTCGGTAGCGCATTGATTAAAGGCTACTAATACCTCTTTTAATTTTTCGTTGTCAACTTTAAGTAAGATGTCGTACACTTTTACTTGCATTACATCGCCCCCAAGAATGGCCGTATTCACATTCCATTTCTCATGTACAGTTGGCATGCCCCTTCGCAGTGGTGCTTGATCCATAATGTCATCATGCAAGAGGGTGAAGTTATGGAAGACTTCCACAGCAATGGATAATGGGACT
>JANXRR010000041.1 GCA_025356795.1 Bacteroidia bacterium | reverse complement strand
GCAAAAAGTGGAAATTGAAGGAAGCAAAACTATTCTATCAAAAGTTGAAACCAGAGTAGATGGAGACAAGCTTATAATTGGTACGGAAGAAAAATGGTTTAATTGGAGTTGGCACGATGAGGATAGGATTAACGTATATATCACAGTAAAAGACATTGATGGGCTAAGTGTAAGTGGATCAGGAGATTTGATTGCTGAAACAAAAATAATAACCAATAACATTGATTTGAAGGTGAGCGGATCAGGATCTTTAGTAGCTGAAATAGAAGCCAGTGGCGAAGGCAATGCCGATGTCTCAGGCTCTGGTGATATGGAAGTGAAAGGGAGATTTAAATCGTATGAAAGTGATGTGAGTGGTTCTGGTAAAATTCAATTGGAAGCAACCATTGCGGAGAAAGCCGACTTTCATGTTTCGGGGTCAGGAAAAATTATTGCCAGTGGAAAAGCAGAAAGTGCAAAGGCATTCATTAGCGGATCAGGTAAAGTGCTTGCTAGCAATTTGGAAGTTAATGCCTGCGAAGTAAGAATCTCTGGTTCTGGGGATGTGGAAATCAATGTAAAAAATGATTTAGATGCAAGCATAAGCGGAAGCGGAAGTGTTTCATATAAAGGCAATCCAAGTCATGTAAATAGTCACGCTTCGGGTAGCGGCTCGGTGAGGAAATTTTAAATGGTTCTTATTTGCTAGTGTAAGTAAAGAGGGGGCAGCTAATGTTCGGGGACTGTGTGTGAAGAACACGGCTCCAACATTTTGCTTATTTCTTATTTTTTATAATTGGATGTATAATGACCCCTTCAACAAGTAAAAATTGAGCAGCTATATAAGTGGCCATGATATAAAATTCAGCATGAGGGAATGGTTCTTTAAATTTGTGCAGCGCCAAAAGCGTATCTGAAGTCATAAAGAAAAAAGCGCCTGCAAATACCAGCCAATAACTTTTAACAGAAGTTCTTCCATATCGAAAAGAAGCATTCAACACCATCAACGTTATTACCAAACCATAAATCATAACTGGTATTTTTAAGTCGCCCAAGTAAGGATAAAGAGTAACGATAAGGCCAGATCCAGCTAGAATTATAGGAAAGGCAAATCGAGCTTTTTGCGTTCCCATTAACGCTTCGTCAGTTTTATCCCACCGTGCT
Organism: Bacteroidia bacterium; assembly: GCA_025356795.1. GTDB lineage: Bacteria > Bacteroidota > Bacteroidia > Cytophagales > Cyclobacteriaceae > ELB16-189. Next base: position 2,881 of record JANXRR010000041.1, on the reverse strand, counting down.
TTGATATAGCTTAATATAAAAAAACCATGGCCTATCAAAAAACATAGTAGTCCGAGCATTAAGAACACTTCCCCTTCGCTTTGAAACATGAGCAACACATCGCCAGCCCAACAAAAAAATAAAGCTGATACGAATGGTAGAGAATTTTTTAGTGTTGAATAGTGATAATAACAAATCAAGGAAAGTACAATCAAAGGTTTCGCCACGGTTATTAATATTGGATTGGCAAGCATGATACCAACCATTTCAAGAGCACTTATTAAAATAGATACGAGTAGAAAAATTTTCTTCCTCATTAGTAAATAGCTTTATGTTTGAACGGTTTGAGCACAAGATAAATAAAACCTATAAAACTTAGAATAGCTGAAATCAAGAAGACTAACAAGAAATTGGAGTTTTGATTTCCATACAACAAACCCGAAGCGAAGGCTCCTATGCCAATTCCAAATTCCATCGATATATAAAGCGAACCTATTCCTCGTCCCTTATGCTCTGCATCACTTAAATCTGTTGCCCATGCCAAGAGTGTGGGTGAAGTTGAGCCATGCGAAAATCCATACAACGAAGCACCAACAATTAACATGGCAGAAGTGGTTGCAAAACCAATAATGATTAATGAAACCGTAATGAAAAAAATAGAAATCCTTAGCACAGGCACTCTTCCATATAGGTCAGATGCCTTACCCGCAAGAAGACGAACTACTAGAGATGCAACCGTGATGAAAGCAAACAACAGACCTTTGTTTTCAATGCCTAAAAAAGAACCAAAATCTGGAATAACGGTAAAGATGGCACCATAAGCATAGGCAATTAAAACCATCATCAAACAAGGCACTAAAACTTTGGGCTCGAACAAATCCTTGCGGCTTACACGAATAGCAGATACAGAAAATTTTCTTTTTTCCTTGAGCGTTTCTTTCATACGAGTTAGCATCAAAATAGAAACCAATCCGCAAAAAGATGAACTATAAAACATAAATGAGAGCCCATAGATATTGGCAATAGTGCCACCCACTGCAGGCCCCAACGCCATACCAAATGTTCCCGCAGTACCAAGAATACCTACAGCTTCTCCCCTTTTTTCAGGGGGAATAATATCCGACAAGTAGGTTGTTTGTCCTGTAGGTGTAAAGCCGGTAGAAAAGCCATGCACCAATCTCAACATAAAAAAGCCAGCAACGGTTGTTAGTATTGGGTACATGAGGCTACACAAAAAACAAACGCCCGCGCCAAACATCATTACCGGCACGCGGCCAATGGTATCCGAAAGCTTTCCGCTAAATGGTCGTGAAATCATGGCCGTTACTGTAAACAGAGCAATGATCAATCCTTTGTGTTCAGCTCCACCTAACCTAGTTAAGTAAGATGGCAATTCTGGGATGATCATAGAGAAGCTCGCGAAAAATAGCATCGAGCTTATACACAATAACCAAAACTGTTTTGTATAAATGGAGGCTTTGGGCTTCTTCACATTTTTGTTTTAAGCTGTGAGCGGAGTAGTTGATACTTAAAACTCAATTGCTTATAGCTCTGCACTTTTAGTTTCTTGAGCCCCCAGAAGAAAGGCTTTAATAAAATCATCAAGATCACCATCTAATACTCGTTGTGCGTCATGGCTTTCAACACCCGTTCGAGCATCTTTAACCAACTTGTAAGGATGCAAGACATAGTTCCGTATCTGGGATCCAAAATCGATTCGCATCTTTCCTGCCTCTACTTTATCACGTGCAGCATTGCGCTTCTCCATCTCCAACTGATACAATCGTGACTTCAGCATCTGCATAGCTTTCTCACGGTTGGCATGTTGAGATCGTTCTACTTGACAAACCACTACAATACCTGTTGGCTTATGGGTAAGTTGCACTTTAGTTTCTACTTTGTTTACGTTCTGGCCACCAGCTCCACCTGATCGCGAAGTATGAAGTTCAACATCGGCAGGATTAATCTCAATTTCAAGGGTATCGTCTACTACCGGATAAACAAATATAGAAGCGAATGAAGTATGCCTTCTTCCGTTGGAATCAAAAGGCGAAATACGAACCAACCGATGAACTCCAATCTCTGATTTTAATTTTCCGTAAGCAAAGTCTCCAGCAATTTCGAGCGTAGCTGATTTTATGCCGGCCACATCGCCCGATTGATAATTGACTTGCGTTACTTTGAATCCGTTTTTCTCTCCCCACATAATGTACATGCGGTTAAGCATATCCGCCCAATCTTGACTTTCGGTCCCGCCTGCTCCAGGATTTATTTCAACCATGGCGCTGAGCTGGTCTTCTTCTTTGCTAAGCATACGCTTAAACTCAAGCTCTTCTGTGGAGGTAAATGATTTTTTATAATCTCGATCTAGCTCTTCTTCCGATACATCGCCCGCCTCATGAAATTCGTTGAGTACTTCTAAATCAGCTACCTGACGTTCAACTTTTTCATACGCATCTGTCCATATTTTTTTGGTACGGATATTTTTAAGAATTGTCTCCGCTTGCTTTGAATTGTTCCAGAAGTCGGCCTGATGGGTAATACTTTCTTCGTCTTTTACTTCAACTATTTTGCGATCGTAGTCAAAGATACCGCCTGAGGGCGGCAACACGGATTTTCAAATCCTTTAATTGGTCGGTGGTCATCGGTTAAAAATTTTTGCAAAGGTAAAAGAAAAACTTGCTTGCCGTATGCCCTCAATACTTATAAAACGGAGAACCTGGAGAAGCTGACCGAAGTTTGTATTTCCAGCCTATATGATGTTTCTTTTTTTTGATTAACATAAATGGCAACCCTATGCCTACAGCAATAGCAGCGGGTTTCCACGCTCCTTCTCTTTCATCAAATCCTTGCTTTTGCACCACCAATGAATTGAACTGATCGATCGCATAGTAACCCAAGC
>JANXRR010000034.1 GCA_025356795.1 Bacteroidia bacterium | reverse complement strand
GCTCCTGTTTTTTCTAACATATTTTGGCGATGTGTGCGCACGGTGCCTTCGCTAATGAATAATTTGTGGGCAATGTCATGGGCATCCATGCCATCTGAACAACAATTTCTTTTTCGCGCTCAGTAAGCAAGTTAGTGGCTTCACCCAAGCAGCCAGAGAGTAAAACTTTAATGGGCTGGCCGGGCAAGTTTAAAGTGGCGCGGTAGTTTACACTATTATCTTTTTTAAATTCGGTAATATCTGAGACGAGGCAAAGCATCAGGTACGGATAGCCCTGATCGTTTAATGCCAATGGAATAGTTTGCTGGTAAAGACTTACTTTTTTGCCGCCTTTGTTTGTGAAACGAAAGTCATAACACAAATGAAAATGAATTCGCTCTTCGCGCGGCAGGCTCATGACAACCGCGGCTATTTTTTCAAAAATCGTTAACATTGTCCCCACATCTTCGCATAGTGACATGAAGAAGTCAGCACCCTTCTCTAAAAATTCTTCGGCTGAGTAGCCCGTAAAATCTTTTGTAGTAGGGCTCATATATTTATACGTCATATCCGAATGGTCGATGATGGCCAGAAAATTACTGGCGAAAATACTTTGTTTAAAAATGGGGCTCTCTAGTGCATGCCAAACATCGTCTGCTATCTGATTAGGAGCAGAGGGAGCGGCAAAGTGGGTACTAAAGAAATTCCGGCAGTTTTGTATGGCTTGTTCGCTGGGGCTTAAAGGCATAGTCGAAAGAATAGGTTAGGTGTTTCAATATACGCTTTTTAGCGTATCTACAATTTGTTGTTGAAATCCTTTTTTATGTTCGATTTAGAAAAATACTCTTTTGGTAGTATTACTATTAAGCATTCTTAGGGTACTTGTGCGCCATCAGGTAGGCAGAGCTGGCGTTTAGTTTTCAAGCCTCTGGTTTTAACTACCGTGCGAGAGTAACTGATAAGTGCCAACAATGTTGCCTTGTTGGAAAGCCATTGATTATTTTTCAGATTGGAGCCTTATCCTGAAATCTCGAAAATCCTGATTCAAACAATTAGAAATTAAAATCAAGAAATAAGAAAGGGATTTACGATTTTGAGGGTGCCTTCAACCACAAGGCCGTGCTGCATGTCTTCGGAATATAGCGTGGTGCATCCTGCCTCTATTGCTGAGGCAACAATTAAGCTATCCCAATGGCTGAAGCCATATTTTGTTGATAGCTTAAAGGATTGCACAACCAACTCTTTTGTAATGGGCATTACGGTAGCTCCTTCAATAATATTGGAGGCGTTTTCAAAAGCATCAGCTTTATTCAGTTTAAGTTTTCGTAAGCAAACATTGGTAAATTCCATCACCACTTGGGTGCTTATGGTAACCCCTTTGCGCCAAAGGGCGAACGCGATAGCTTGCTTGTAGGATGTTTTATCAAGTCCATACAATAGTACGTTGCTATCGGCAAAGCTACTATCGGGCATTGGCTTCTTCGCGGTCAAATTTAAAACCGCTCATGTCAAGGGCATGGCTATTCCAAAACCCAATGGTTTTTTCAATTGCTTTCTTACGTTTGGTAGTCATTTCAACTTTCAGTTTTAGCTTTTTAGCAGACTTCGAAGCCTTTTGTTTTATACTTTCCATAAAAATTATTTAAGCGTTCAAAGATAAATAAAACAGTATTAAACTAATACAAATGAAACTGAACGCAATCCATCTGAAGTGATGTAGATCGGTGAAAACACCGACCAAGTCAGGAAAATTTCACTCATACAAATCCTCGCGCTTCCACTTTTCAATTTTGCTGAAGTCTACAGAATTTTCACGATAAAATTTCACGGCTTCTTCATAGGTTCTCTTGCCAACTCGCTCGGGCTCATCCTCAACAGAAAAGGCAATAACCTCAATTTCCGTATGGAGAAACCGTTCGGGCAGATGCACCACAAGATCGGCAGGCGTTTGAGGATTAATTATAGCGCGGTGTATTTTCATAGCCTTTTCGATTTTTCAATTGGACGTTCATTTCGATTCGGTCGCAGAGGTGCGAAGTGGAGACGCGGTGAAGAATGAAGTGATGGCAGGGTAAACTTATTTCAAGTGAACAATTTAACAAAATTGGAGACCGTAATAATTGGAATGCCACGAAAGGGGTGGAGCGTAAGCAAATCACCATCTCGTGTAACTAATGCATTGGCTTGGCAACTAACTGCAAGCTCTAAAAACATATCGTCTTTAGGGTCTCTGCAAATGGTTATCACTTCTGTTGCCACAAAAAGTCTGGACATCTTTAAAAAGTTGGCAAGGAAATCAATTTTTGTTTCTGGCTCCAGATATTTCTGCAACCTTGGTTTCTCCAATGTTTTGGCCAGCTCTTTAAAAGTTTCC
>JANXRR010000031.1 GCA_025356795.1 Bacteroidia bacterium | reverse complement strand
ACTTGGGTTTACGCAACTGTTATTTTGCATATAATCGAAATAAGATAAGCAAAAGGCAAATAGTAGTTTAGAGCTTTTAACATCGAGTTTGTAATTAATTCCAATCTACATAAAAATTTTGATTAGCTAGAAATGAAGGTTTGATTCTCCTTCCATTCTATATTTGTGACCTCAATTGGTTCAATGACATCAAAAATCAATATTTCCTTCAATAATACCGCAAATGCTTTTTCTTACAAATCAGATAAGGAGTTAAGAAAGGCCAATTTTATTTTTACGCTTGTCAACAATCCTTTTGTCTCTAATGTGGCAACCTCGGCCGTTAAGTTAGCTTTGGCGCTGCGCCTTCCTGTTAAAGGAATGATTCGAGCCACGGTTTTCGAGCATTTTTGTGGAGGCGAAACCATAAACCAATGTGAAAAAACAATTGCCAGTCTTTATCAATACAAAGTGGGCACTATCTTAGACTATTCTGTGGAGGGTGCAAAAACAGAAGCTGGATTTGATGCCACCTTAAAAGAGCTTTTATTGACAATTGATAAAGCAAAAGATAACGCTGCAATTCCGTTTTGTGTGTTTAAAATTACGGGCATTGCAGAGATGGATCTCCTTGAAAAAGTACAAGAGAAGGAATCATTAAATGAGTTAGAGGCTAAGGCATTTGATCGGGTTAAAGAGCGTGTGGAAAAGATTTGCCAGAAGGCGTATGATTTTGATGTACCCGTTTTGATTGATGCAGAAGACAGCTGGATTCAGTGTGTAATAGATGAACTGGCTTGCGAAATGATGGCCAAGTTTAATGGAAAGAAAGCCATTGTTTTTAATACACTTCAATTGTACCGGACGGATATGCTTGATAATTTGAAGAAAGCACATCAACAAGCCAGCCATCAGAATTGTTATCTTGGCTTTAAGCTGGTGCGAGGCGCATACATGGAAAAGGAGCGGGAGCGGGCTGCGAAAATGAAATATACAGATCCAATCAATCCTACCAAAGAAGCTACTGATAAACTATTCAATCTGGCTCTTGAATATTGTGTTGAAAACATTGATAAGATAAGCACGGTATGCGGCTCGCATAACGAATATTCCAATCAGTATTTATGTGAGTTGCTGCAAAAGTATTCCATCTCTTCTAATGATAATCGCATTTGGTTTGCACAACTTCTTGGCATGAGCGACAACATTTCTTTTAACCTTGCCAAAGACGGATATAATGTTGCCAAGTATGTGCCTTACGGGCCGGTGGAAGCCGTGATGCCCTATTTACTGAGAAGGGCATCAGAAAATACTTCCGTTGCTGGGCAGAGCAGCAGGGAGCTGGTGTTGATAAGAAAAGAGTTGAGGAGGAGGGCGAAGTTGTAATTAGTGAAGTGCTAACAAGGATTTTAATTGCAATAAGACTTGTTTTAAGTAAGGCCTAAATCTTAGGAGGCTTGTAACATGCAACTTGTAACTTGCAACCTGTATCTCTACTTTTGCCGTTCAATTTTATAAGCATTATGGCCCTTAGCGAACAAGAACTCTTCCGTAGGAAAAGTTTAGAGGAATTAATCAAATTGGGTATCAATCCTTACCCAGCAGACTTATTTGAGGTCAACATCACCACTAAGCATATTCTTGAGAATTATCCCGCCAAGGAATTTAAAGATATATCTATTGCAGGCCGCTTGATGAACCGCAGAATTATGGGCAATGCCTCTTTTGCTGAACTTCAGGACGAATCAGGCAGAATTCAAATCTATTTGCGCAGAGATGACCTTTGCCACGGAGAGGACAAGACCTTTTATAACACAGTCTTTAAAAAACTATTGGATATTGGGGATATTGTTGGTGTGAAGGGTTTTGTGTTCACTACGCAAACTGGTGAAGTATCCATTCATGCCACTGAATTTAAACTTCTTTCAAAGTCGCTGAAGCCTCTACCTGTTGTAAAAGAAACTACAGATGAGCAAGGCAACATAACGCTTCACGATGCTTTTACTGACCCGGAGCAACGCTATCGTCAGCGCTATGTTGATCTGGTGGTAAACCCTCATGTACGTGAGACGTTCATTAAGCGCACCAAGATGGTGAACTCGATGCGCGAGTATTTAAATCTAAAAGGTTATTTAGAAGTAGAGACACCGATACTGCAACCTCTTTACGGAGGTGCTGCTGCCCGGCCTTTTACTACGCATCACAATACATTGGACATGACCTTGTATTTGAGAATTGCCAATGAGCTATACCTCAAGCGCTTGATTGTGGGCGGCTTCAATGGCGTGTATGAGTTCTCAAAAGATTTTAGAAACGAAGGTATGTCGCGCTTTCATAATCCGGAATTCACGCAAGTGGAACTGTATGTGGCATATAAGGACTACAACTGGATGATGAGCCTGGTGGAGGAAATGTTGGAGAAGGCTGCGATGGATATTCATGGAACTACGCAGATTCAAGTAGGCGAAAATCTGATAGATTTTAAGCGACCATGGAAACGCTATACTATGAGTGAAGCCATTCAACATTTTACAGGTGTTGACATTTCTGACATGGATGAAACTGCTTTGCGCGATACATGTAAGCAACTTCATGTGCCAGCGGATGCAACCATGGGCAAAGGTAAACTGATAGATCAGATTTTTGGCGAGAAGTGCGAGCCGAATTTGATACAACCCACTTTCATTACCGACTATCCGGTAGAGATGTCGCCCTTGGCTAAGAAGCATAGAAGTAAGCCTGGATTGGTTGAACGCTTCGAAGCCATTTGTAATAGGAAGGAGATTTGTAACTCATTCACCGAGTTAAACGATCCCATTGATCAGCGCAAGCGTTTTGAAGAGCAGCTTGAATTGGGCAAGCGTGGCGATGAAGAAGCCATGACGTTGGATGAAGATTTCTTGCGAGCATTGGAATATGGTATGCCGCCCACCGCAGGGTTGGGAATTGGTATCGACCGACTCTCCATGATCATGACCAATTCACCGTCTATTCAAGAAGTAATCTTCTTCCCGCAAATGAAACCTGAAATTGCTTCGGCAACTGGAGAAGAGTTGGACTATGCTGCCTTGGGTATTCGCGAAGAATTGGTTCCCCTTATTCAAAAACTGGGCATTACTACGCTAGTTCAACTGAAGGAATTGAAAGCTTCAAAATTATTTAACGATGTGTGTGGCTTGCGAAAGAAAATGAAGCTGGAAAATGTGGTGAACCCTACAATAGCAGAGGTTGAGGGGTGGTTGAAGTAAATTCTATAGTTAATAAGCGACAGCGTTAACAATCACCTATGCTTTAATTATCCTGAAAATTTCTTGTTCTGTTAATTTTTAAATCTTGAAGCAGACTTGACTTAATTCCAATCGTAAAATTGTACGACTGAAACTTGCCGAAAGGAACCCACGATAAACTGGTTTGCCAACAATGTAAATCGCGGTTGATTGAAATGTTGGTGTTAGTAATTTGTTGAAGCTTTAAATCATAACCGGAGTTAAAAACGATTTTCCATTTCTCTGATAAAGAGAAATCGCCATTGAATGTAATGGATTGAGTTATTAAAGGAGATTGGTTTTCGTTGTGAGTATAATTTGCAGTATAATTTAAGCGCAAATTCCAAGGGATAGTAAAATCGACATAATAATCGGGGTGATTAATCATGTGTTGTTTTACAGCCTCAGGAGCGTTTGATTTACCAACCTTTGATCTCATGTCGTTATCTTTCTTCTGACCCTTCGGGTTAAGGTTTGTACTGAATGCGAAGTTAGCGTTGGTAATTCTGCCCACCGAAGAGTTAACTAACCTACTCACTCTTACTTCTCTGAAAGTTGGGTTGCCTTTAGTATCG
>JANXRR010000019.1 GCA_025356795.1 Bacteroidia bacterium | reverse complement strand
CTGTATACATTGGCCTTGGCTGGTGCTCCTGAATTGGGGGCAATGAACAGGTTGAGAGAAGAGAGTGGGCTGTCTGTTCAATCCAAATGGATGCTGGCAGCATCGTATGTTAAAGCAGGGCAACCAGAAGCTGCTAAAAGTTTGGTTACAAATCTAACTACTTCCATTAAACCTTATCAGGAGCAAAGTTATACCTATGGAAGCGATACGCGCGATCAAGCTATTATTCTTGAAACACTTCTATTGTTGAATGAGAAAACGAAAGCATTTGAGTTAGTGAAAATATTGTCATCCAAACTAAGCAATCAACAATGGATGAGTACACAAACGGTTGCCTACACATTAAAGTCGATCGGCCAGTTTGTGGGAAGTGAGAAAAAAAGCGATTTAAAATATAGTTATGCCTACAGTGGAAAATCAGGCAATACTATTTCTCAATTGCCGCTTTCGCAAGTTCAGCTTGATTTGAATGGCCTTCAGAAACTACCGATTAAAGTAACGAATGAAAGTGTGGGAGGCCTTTTTGTTAGAATAATCAACACAGGCATACCCGCACAAGGTCAAGAAAAGGCAACAGAAAATAATGTCATCTTATCTACTTCTTATCAGGATATGAAAGGAAATGATCTCGACATTACCAAGCTTGTGCAAGGAACAGAATTTAAAGCAACAGTAACGGTTAAAAATCCAGGCTTACGAGGCGATTATGAAAACATGGCGTTAGCACAAGTATTTCCTTCCGGATGGGAAATAAACAACCTACGCTTAACGAATGACGAAAGCTTAGCAAAAACAGACCGTGGGGATTATCAGGATATTCGTGATGATCGGGTGTATACTTACTTTAGACTGGCGAGCGGAACTCAACGAACATTCACGGTTTTACTTACTGCCAGTTATGCGGGCACATTCTATTTGCCTGGCGTAAGTGGTTCTGCAATGTATGACAACAGCATATCAACAAAACAAGCGGGGCAGTTCATTGAGGTGGTTAAGAAAGAGGCGGTGGTTAATTGAAGATGTCATATTGACTTTACAGAAGGCTTTGTTTAATTGGAATGTATTGGGTGGAGTTATTATTCTCTCCACCTTTTTCTATTTCAGTTTACCAAACGTTCTCTTTTCCGATCCATATTCTACCGTAATTGAAGACAAGGAGGGTAGCTTGTTAAGTGCAGCCATTGCTGCTGATGGCCAGTGGCGATTTCCGGAGCAACGAGATATTCCCGAAAAATTTAAAACTGCCCTTATCCTTTTTGAAGACAAGCGCTTTAACAATCATTTTGGAGTAGACCTGATGGCGCTTGCACGAGCCATTAAGCAAAACGTTGCTGCCCGCAAGATAGTGAGTGGTGGCAGTACTATCTCCATGCAGGTAATCCGCCTTGAGCGGAAGAATAAATCGAGAACAGTGTGGGAAAAGCTGATTGAGCTAGCGCTGGCTGTTCGGTTAGAATTCCGTTATTCAAAAAAGGAAATCCTCTCCATGTATGCTTCACATGCTCCGTTCGGTGGAAACGTAGTTGGCCTTGAAGCTGCCTGCTGGCGATATTTTGGTCGCGATTTAAGTCAACTAAGTTGGGCAGAAGCTGCCATGCTCGCGGTGCTGCCAAACAATCCTTCACTCATTCACTTGGGAAAGAACAGAGCGAAGCTCAAAACAAAACGTGATCACCTATTGAAAAGACTATATAATGCAGGTAAGTTAGATGGCATTTCGTATCCACTGGCATTATCAGAATCAATACCCGATTATCCGTTGGCATTGCCTCGCATGGCGCCTCATCTGCTGGATAGAATTGCAGCTTCAAAATCCTCCAGTAAGGTGAGCACCACCATCGATCAAGTATTGCAAGTGAGGTTGAAGCAGATACTGGCAGATCATTATCAAAGGCTGAAGGGCAATCAAATATTTAATGCGGCAGCGTTGGTAGCGGAAGTAAAGACAGGAAAGGTATTGGCTTACGTGGGCAATGTGGAATCGGGTGCTGAACATCATGAAAATGTAGACATCATCAACAGCCCTCGCAGTACGGGTAGTATTTTGAAGCCCTTTCTATACGCGGCCATGTTGAGCGAAGGCAAGATGTTGCCCAAGACGCTCCAGCCCGACATACCAATCGTTATCAACGGATTTGCTCCTCAGAATTTTTCGCGCGATCATGATGGAGCTGTGCCTGCTGATAAGGCGTTGATAAGATCGCTCAACATACCAGCAGTAGAAGAACTGAGAGATTATCGTTATGAAAAATTCTATGGCTTACTTAGAAATATAGGATTAACCACCATTAACAAACCTGCCGACCATTACGGATTGTCTTTAATATTAGGTGGAGCTGAGACAACCTTGTGGGATCTCACCGGAGCTTATGCCTCCATGGCGCGTAGCTTGAATAATTTTTTTGAACATCCAGGAAAAAATAGGTATCGGAAAAGTGACTTCCATCCACTACGATTTCTAACCTCTGATTCTACATTGAATGAGACTGAACTTGAGGAAACTAACTTTATAAATGCTTCTGCCGCTTATCTTACCTTCGATGCTCTTCAAGAAGTTTACAGACCTGGAGAAGAAACAGGCTGGCGGTATTTCAACAGCGCCAAACGAATCGCGTGGAAAACAGGCACCAGTCATGGCTTCCGCGATGGATGGGCGGTAGGGTTAAATGCCGAATTTGTAGTGGGCGTTTGGGTAGGTAACGCAGATGGAGAGGGCAGGGCAGGCCTTACGGGAACGGAGACTGCTGCACCCATTTTGTTTGATGCTTTTTCGCTGCTTCAAGGCAATACCTGGTTTAGCCAACCTAAACCAGAGATGATAGAAATTCCAGTATGTGCCAAAAGTGGTTATCGGGTTTCTTCCTTTTGCGATGTTGTTGATACCATGTGGATAGCAAAGCCAGGCTTGCAAACACGGCCATGTCCTTATCATAAACAAATCCATTTATCTAAAGACAAAAAGTATCAAGTGCATTCAAATTGTGAAGAGTTTGATAGGATGGAAACTAAAAGCTGGTTTGTGCTTCCGGGTGTTTTAGAGTACTACTTTAAAATCAAGAACATCCAATACCAATTGCTGCCTCCTTATCGAAGTGATTGTATAAGTCCTAGAGCAGTTGCATCAATAGACATTATTTATCCTAAAGCTCGCTCAAAGATATTTGTACCCCGTGAGTTAACAGGCACAGATGGAAATACTGTATTTGAAGCCACACATAGAAGCGCATCGGCAAAAATCTATTGGCACTTAGACAATGAATTTATTGGCACCACAAAGGAAATTCATAAAGTGATAGTGCACCCAGGTTTAGGAAACCACAAACTCACTGTTATTGATGAAAATGGAGAGATTGTAGAAATTGTCTTTCAAGTCATCTCAAAATAACTATTGACACCTGATTTGCCATAGCTTCACATTTTTTTGAAGCAGGGCTTTATTTGAGGTTTATTATCCTCACTTGCAGTAGTTCGTATTTGACTGCTTCTTTAACGGCTGCACTTTTAGATAAGCAAACGATCGACAAGCCATTCTACCGGGCAGAAATAAAATCGTTGGACTAGTGCGGTTTTAAATGGCTCAAAATTTATTAAGCTAACTGAATTTCGCGCAAGCAACAAAATCTCCCCTCTCACATCTACAATCTCACATCTAATTTCCCTATCTTTACCCTCTCATTAATTAGTAAAATCAGTGGCAGAAGAAAAAGAAGGAGCATCTAATATTTCCAACGTAATACCCATTAACATTGAAGATGAAATGCGCGGAGCCTACATAGATTATTCTATGTCGGTAATCGTGTCGCGTGCGCTTCCCGATGTGCGCGATGGCCTCAAGCCCGTGCATAGGCGCGTGTTGTATGGTATGCTCGACTTGGGCGTGAATTACAACAAGCCCTACAAAAAATCAGCGAGAATTGTTGGAGAAGTGCTTGGTAAGTATCATCCCCATGGCGACTCTTCGGTATATGACACGATGGTGCGTATGGCTCAAAATTGGTCGTTGCGTTACACATTGGTAGATGGCCAAGGGAACTTTGGTTCCATTGATGGTGATTCGCCCGCTGCCATGCGATATACCGAAGCTCGCTTGCGAAGAACGGCAGAGGAGTTGCTTTCAGACATCAATAAAGATACGGTCGACTTTCAGCCCAATTTTGATGATTCGCTTACAGAACCTACAGTTCTTCCCGGTAAAATACCCAACCTTCTTATCAATGGATCTTCAGGTATAGCCGTGGGCATGGCCACCAACATGGCACCCCACAATCTTACTGAAGTAGTAGAAGGTATTGTTGCTTATATCGACAATCGGGAGATCACAATTCTTGAATTGATGAAATATATAACCGCTCCTGATTTCCCTACAGGTGGTATCATTTATGGCACGAGTGGCGTACATGAGGCTTTCCTTACGGGACGCGGACGAATTGTTGTGCGCGCTAAAGCGGAAATAGTGGTAAACGCCACCGGCAAAGATCAGATTATTGTTACCGAAGTGCCATACATGGTAAACAAGGCAATGATGATTGAAAAAACAGCCGCCCTTGTCAACGAAAAGAAAATAGAAGGCATTAGTGATATTCGTGATGAATCGGATAGAGATGGTTACCGAGTTGTGTATGATTTAAAGCGTGATGCAATACCTAATGTAGTACTTAATAACCTATTCAAATACACACAGTTACAGTCCTCTTTCGGAGTAAACAATGTAGCCTTGGTAAAAGGCCGGCCTCGTATATTGAACCTGAAAGATATGATCGTTCATTTTGTCGATCATCGTCATGAAGTTGTAATTAGAAGAACAACCTACGATTTAGCGGAAGCTGAAAAAAGGGCGCACATTTTAGAAGGCTATTTAATAGCACTTGATAACCTGGATGCGGTAATTACTTTAATCCGCGAATCAAAAGACGTGGAAATTGCAAAAGCGGGATTGATTATAAGTTTCAGTCTTTCTGAAATTCAAGCCAAGGCTATTTTGGAAATGCGCTTACAAAGACTTACTGGCCTTGAGCGTGAGAAAATTCAAAATGAATACAACGAAGTAATGGCCTTGATTGCCCGCCTAAAAGAAATTTTGGGAGATGAATCTATTAGAATGGGCATTATTAAAGATGAGCTTGCTGAAATAAAGGAAAGGTATGGTGATGCGCGCAGAACACTTGTAGTGCACAGCGATGATGACATTACTATGGAAGATATGATTGCCAACGAAGAAATGGTAATCACTCTTTCTAATCAGGGATATATCAAAAGGACATTGCTTTCAGAATATAGAACGCAAGGAAGGGGCGGAGTAGGTTCAAAAGGAGTATCTACTAAGGAAGACGACTTTACAGAGCAACTATTCATTGCACACGCTCATAATTATCTCCTTATTTTCACGGCTTTAGGAAAAGTGTATTGGAAAAAGGCCTATGAAATCCCGGAAGGAAATAAAGTATCAAAGGGAAGAGCTATTCAAAACCTGTTGAATATTGAAAGTGGTGATAGTGTAAGAGCAATTTTGAATATTAAAGACCTCAAAGACGAAGAGTACATCAATAATAATTTTGTTATTCTGTGCACAGAGAGGGGCACTATCAAGAAAACATCGCTTGAAGCATATTCAAGGCCACGTACCAATGGAATAAATGCCATCACTATCAATATTCAACAGGTTTTGAATAGCTCTTCCCTTTGATACTTTATTTCCTTCCGGGATTTCATAGGCCTTTTTCCAATACACTTTTCCTAAAGCCGTGAAAATAAGGAGA
>JANXRR010000371.1 GCA_025356795.1 Bacteroidia bacterium | reverse complement strand
ATCCAAAACGAAAAACCTCGAAAACCCGCAGAGATAAAAGAAGAACTCATTACAAAGCTGTAGCAAAGCAATTTTCTGTAGACCCAACAACGGGTGAACACCACCTGCCCCACCGTGCATTTTGGCATGAAGGCAAACTATATTTCAAAGGAAATGTAGTAATGGAAAAAGAAGTATTGGCGTAATTGCTTCTAATGATATTAGTTGATACGGTCTGTCACCTGCTAGCTATTGCTTTCGTAAAATGCGGTAAACAGGATAGATACGTAAAATTTGAAGGATGCTCGGTATAAAGCCGGGCATTTTTTATTTAAGTGAATTGAATACATCGCGAATAAAAACACATGAGTAAAATAAACGCAGCAATAACGGGGGTTGGCGGGTATGTGCCCGAATATATATTAACCAACAAAGAGTTGGAAAAAATGGTGGATACCAGTGATGAGTGGATTACCTCCCGCACAGGCATTAAAGAAAGAAGGATTCTAAAAGGAGAAAATCAAGGAGTATCAATACTGGGAATCAATGCCGTTAAAGATTTAATCGCAAAGACAAAAATTGACCCTAAAGAGAATGAGTTATTGATTTTCGCAACGGTAACTGCCGATATGACTTTTCCTGCAACGGCCAATATTGTTGCCTCTGCTGTTGGAGCCACCAATGCTTTTAGTTACGATATGAGTGCCGCGTGTTCTGGATTTATTTATGCGCTTACCACAGGAGCTAGCTTTATCAAATCTGGCATGTACAAAAAGGTAGTTGTAGTAGGTGGAGACAAAATGTCCGCCATTATGGATTATACTGATCGCACCACCTGTATTATTTTTGGAGATGGTGCGGGTTGTGTTTTACTAGAACCTACCACCGAAGAAGTGGGAGTTATAGATTCTATTTTAAAAAGTGATGGCGGTGGCGAAAGCTATCTCCACATGAAAGCGGGTGGAAGTAGAATTCCCGCTTCACACGATACTGTCGATAAAAGACAGCACTTTGTTTATCAGGAAGGATCAGCTGTTTTCAAATTTGCGGTTACTAATATGGCCGAAGTTGCAGCACAACTGGCAGAAAGAAACCATCTTACACGTGAAACCATTGATTGGTTAGTGCCCCATCAGGCAAACAAACGCATTATTGATGCCACCGCTAACCGTGTGGGAATAACAGAAGACAAGGTAATGATGAATATTGAAAAGTACGGCAATACAACAGCTGGCACCATCCCTCTGCTCTTGTGGGATTACGAAAAGAAATTAAAAAAAGGCGATGATTTAATTTTGGCTGCCTTTGGAGGGGGGTTCACGTGGGGAGCAGTTTATGTAAAATGGGCATATACAAGTTAAATTGTTAAAAGTTATTAGTAGGTAAGAGTGCGGAATTTATAACAAGCCAAAATACTCAAATCAAAAGTCTAAAGCAAAAATCTTAAATTTATAGAATGGCAACCGTATCAGATCTAAGCAAAGGAAATTACATTCGCTACAATGGCGAAATTGTTCAAGTTGAAGAATTACAACACCGCACACCAGGCAACTTGCGCGCTTTCTACCAAGTAAAAATGCGCAGCGTAAGAACTGGTAAAACAGTGGAAAACAGATTCCGTCCAGGCGATAGTGTTGATCAACTGCGAGTGGAAACCAAAGAATATAATTATTTATATCAAGATGGTAATAGCCTGGTGGTAATGGACAATGAAACCTTTGAACAAATTTATATTGACAAAGTTCTTTTAGGTGAATCGGTTAACTTTATTAAAGAAGGCGTCACACTTTTAATTGCTTTCGAAAATGGTGTAAACCCAATTACAGCTGAAGCGCCAGCACATGTGGAAGTGGATGTAACCTATACTGAACCGGGCGTGCAAGGCGACACCGCCACCCGCACCCTTAAGCCAGCTACTATCGAGACGGGTGCTGAAATTAAAGTTCCGCTCTTCGTAAATACCGGAGACAGGATAAAGGTAAAGACAAGTACAGGTGAATATGTTGAGCGCGTAAAGTAAATGTCATGGCTAAAAAAATATCAAAATCAACAACCAAGGCTAGTAATATTGAAACATCTAACCCCTCTCAATCAGAAATGAAAACAAGCGAAATCAGAGATCTCATAGATTTTATTTCCCAATCAGGATTGAATGAAGTAAATATTGAAACCAAAGAGTTGAAACTTCATGTAAAGCGTGAGCCCGATCAAAAAGTATTCAAATCGACACCTTTGCCAGCAGCAGCAGCTTTGCCAATGCCAGCAACAGCAATTGCCGCTGCACCTGTAGTAACTGCCCCAGCGCCTAAAGTTGAAAAACCTGCATCTGTTGCGAATAAAAACACGCTCGACATTAAATCACCTATGATTGGAACATTCTATCGCACTTCCAATCCCGACTCACCTGCATTTGTTTCCGTGGGCGACAAAGTTTCTAAAGGACAAACTGTTTGTATCATTGAAGCTATGAAGCTTTTCAACGAAATTGAATCAGAAGTTTCAGGAACAATCATAAAAGTAATGGTCGAAAATTCATCGCCTGTAGAATATGATCAGGTTCTTTTTGTTGTAGATCCCGACTAGCGGCACAAGTCTTAAGTTAATTGTTGTTTAGTAGTACAACCGAAAACTTTTAACCAAAAGCATTTAACCATTAACTGACCTATGTTTAAAAAAATATTAATTGCTAATCGTGGTGAAATTGCCTTACGCGTTATCCGAACATGCAAGGAAATGGGTATTAAAACAGTGGCTGTTTATTCCACTGCAGATCGCGAAAGCCTACACGTAAAGTTTGCTGACGAAGCCGTTTGTATTGGCGCTGCTCCAAGCAAAGATTCTTATCTTAACATTCCGCGCATAATTTCTGCAGCTGAAATCACTAACGCTGATGCCATCCATCCTGGTTATGGATTTCTTTCCGAGCGTGCTGAATTCTCTGCCGTGTGCCATGAATATGGAATAAAATTTATTGGCCCTACACCCGAAATGATAAACCTTATGGGAGATAAGGCAACAGCCAAGGACACCATGAAGAAGGCAGGTGTGCCTGTTATCCCTGGCTCCGATGGATTGCTTTCCTCCATTGAAGAAGGAATCGCTATTGCGAAAGGAATAAAGTATCCAGTGATTGTGAAGGCTACCGCTGGTGGTGGTGGAAAAGGTATGCGCATCATAAACGATGAATCTGAATTTAAGAAAGCGTGGGATGACGCCAAGCGCGAGGCTGCTGCATCTTTCGGTAACGATGGTTTATACTTAGAGAAATTTGTTGAAGAGCCCCGGCATATCGAAATTCAGGTTCTCGGCGACCAGTTTGGCAATGTTGTCCATCTTGGCGAGCGTGACTGCACGGTACAGAGAAGACATCAAAAGCTTATCGAAGAAACACCATCAACGTTCATAACCCAGGAAATACGCGGGGCAATGGGCGCCGCTGCTATCAAAGGCGCTAAATCAGTAAACTACGAAGGCGCAGGGACAATTGAGTTTATCGTGGATAAAAACA
>JANXRR010000605.1 GCA_025356795.1 Bacteroidia bacterium | reverse complement strand
GTCAAGGTGATTGTGTGATTGCGTTTGTTATTGATATTACCGTCCGCAAAAAAACTGAAAATAAATTAATTAACTACAAAAATGAACTTGAGAAAGAAGTTGAAGAGCGAACTTTAGTATTAAAAGGAGCAATACAAAAACTTGAAAAAACTAAAGCCGAACTCGACCAAGCCTTGAAACGAGAACGAGAGCTAAGTTCCATGAAGTCTCGCTTTATTTCAATAGCCTCGCATGAATTCAGAACACCTTTAAGTACCATACTAAGTTCCATTTCATTGGTTGATCAATACAAGAAACGCCATGATTTAGATAAGATTGACAAGCACACACAACGTGTTCGAAGCTCTGTAAATCACCTCACCAGTATTCTGAATGATTTTCTTTCTGTTGGTAAATTGGAAGAAGGGAAAATTGAAGTTATTAAAGAACCAATACACTTGGCAACACTTCTGGAAGACATAAAAGAAGAGATCACCCAAAGCCTTAAAATAGATCAGCAAATTGTTATTGAACTTTCAACCAACCAAACGCAACTGTTTTCCGATGCGCGCATTATAAGAAACATCTTATTCAACCTATTGTCAAACGCAAGTAAATATTCAGATGACAACAAGAATATTTACTTAACTGCAACCCTGGAAGCAACTGCGTTAACACTTCAGATTAAAGATGAAGGAATTGGCATACCTAATGAAGATCATAAACATCTCTTTGATCGGTTCTTCAGAGCTAGTAACGTATCTTCCATACAAGGAACAGGGCTTGGTCTTCACATTGTAAAGCGATATGTTGAATTACTGCGTGGCAAAATAATTTTTGAAAGTGCTTATAAACAGGGCACTACTTTTACAGTATCCATACCTCTAGAAAAAAATTAGACTCTTCTATATATCATGAAAATTCTTTTGATTGAGGACAATACTGAAATCCGGGAAAACACGAGCGAAATCCTTTCCCTTGCAAATTACGAAGTGCTTAGTGCTGCAAATGGTAAAGTAGGCGTTGAAATGGCACAGCGTGAAAAACCCGATATGATTGTTTGCGACATTATGATGCCAGGGTTGGATGGATATGGCGTGCTTCATATACTCAACAAAAAGCCTGAAACCGCCAGCATACCGTTTATTTTTCTAACTGCGAAAACAGAACGAATGGACATACGCAAAGGAATGAACTTAGGTGCCGATGATTACTTAACAAAACCCTTTAATGATATAGAGTTGCTTGATGCTATTGAAACACGCCTACGCAAGCACTCAATTCGTTCAAAAGAATATGAAACCTCAGCAGCGGGGTTGGAGCACTTTATTTCAGATGCCAAAAAAGTATTGAATTTGAGAGAACTCTGTGACGAGAAAAAAACCAAATTTTATAAAAAGAAAAACGAACTCTTCACGGAAGGCGATACGCCTCGCTTCCTATTCTTTGTTCAAAGTGGCAGCGTGAAAATATTCAAATCACATCCTGATGGAAAGGAGCTTATCACCAATTTGTATAAAGCAAGCGATTTTTTTGGATTTGAACCCTTACTTGAAGAGAATAATTATTTGGACTCAGCAGTAGTGCTGGAGGATTCGGAAATTGTGCTCATTCCTAAAGGTGATTTTCTGACCTTGTTAAATGATCACTGGGATGTTTCGGCAAGTTTTATTGCTTTGCTTTGTAAAAAGGTTTCTGAGAAGGAAAAACAGTTGCTTAATCTGGCATACAATTCAGTTAGACAACGAACTGCCGAGGCGCTATTAAAACTGTATCAGTTAAATGGAGGCAAGGACAAAATAAGTATCGCTCGCGAAGACCTGGCCAAAATTGTTGGTACCGCTTCCGAATCTGTAATTCGGATTTTATCCGACTTTAAAGAGGAAGGTTTAATAGAAATTGAAACAAGCAAAATAAAAGTCTTGCAACCCGCTAAACTTGAAAAAGTAGTAAGGTGGAACGTGGCCAGATAAATTGGTACTAATTTTTTCGTAGTTTTGATGCCGTTAGTTTAGTTAAGTTGGCATACAACTATGAGGTTTACAAAAGCATTACCAATCGGCTTATTTCTGCTCCTTTTAACAAGCGTAAGTTTTTCGCAAAATGTGCGAAGTCTTATAGACCAGGGCGATCGCCATTACAGCAAAAAAGAATACAAAGAAGCCGTTCAATCTTTTTTGAAAGCGTTGGAAATAAATCCAGACGATGCGTTAGTGAATTTTAAGCTTGGCACTGCCTACTTGTACTCGGATACGAAATCAAAAGCAGCAACATTTATTGATAAAGCTTACCGTTTGAATCCAAACATAGATACCAAAATTGATTATCACCTCGGGTTGGCTTTTCAAAATACAAATAACTTTAGGCAGGCAATTAAACACTTTGAAGCGTTCAGAAAAAATAACAGGCCATTTGCAGGTTTGGCTACCATCCGTATAAAACAATGCATTCTTGCCGACTCTCTTTTGCAGAACGAATTAAATGTTGAGATTGAAAACATAGGCTCCCTGAACACTTCTGAAACTGAATATTCACCTCTGATTTCCTCCGATGGCAATACAATAATCTTTACTTCCAACCGCGAAATAAATAGAAATGGAAGTCGCAAGGAAGATATTTATAGCTCCATCAGAACCAATGGTAAATGGAGTGACCCACAAAAAATGGGATCGATTAATACAGATCAGAATGAGTCAGCAACTTCACTTTCACATGATGGTAAGACAATGTTTCTATACAATGAAGTTTACGCAGGTGATATTTTCGTATCCAAACTGGATGGGCAAATCTGGAGTAAGCCTATTGCACTGAATAAAAACATCAATACAAAGGACTATCAGGAAACTTCTGCCAGCGTTTCGCCTGATGGAAAGAAATTATATTTTGCGAGTAACAAGCCTGGAGGCTATGGTGGCCTTGATATTTGGATGAGCACCTTAGAGCCGGGCGGTGACTGGGGCAAAGCCTTTAACGTAGGTGGTATGATTAACACCCGAGGAAATGACGACTCACCCTTTATTCATAGCGATGGAACAACCTTGTATTTTTCATCTGATGGCCATCTTGTTATTGGTAATAGTGATATTTTTGTTTCTGAGTTTAAAAAGAATAAGTGGACTAAAGTAATCAACTTAGGCTACCCAATAAATTCATGGGAGTATGATGGCTTTTTCAGTATGTCGCCTGATAAAAAAACAGCCTACTTCG
>JANXRR010000517.1 GCA_025356795.1 Bacteroidia bacterium | reverse complement strand
AAGCTTTTTCATTCCCAGTACCTCGGGTTTCTTTTTGATCTAAGAATTCACCGCAAATCTATCATTACCGGAGAATATAACGTTTTCCCTTGTAAGCCAAGTATGAACTAAAACATGGTACCTTGCCCTACACTCTAAAATTCTAATTCTATGACTACCTCTGAACAGAATCGACCTAAACAAAACAGAAGGAATTTTATTAAACAAAGTAGTATTTTGGCATCTGCAGCTCTGATTGGTTTTACCTCCTTTAAGCCCAAAGCAAAATATAAAATGGGTTTGCAACTTTTCACGATCAGAGAACCACTTTTGAAGGATGTAAAAGGAACACTTAAAAAAGTAGCCGATCTTGGGTATGAGAACCTTGAAACATATGGCTTTGATGGCACACAAGTAAAATATTATGGCTATGATGCAAAGGAATTTCACAACATACTATGTGATCTCAATTTAACCACTACAACTGGCCATTATGATTTCACGTCATTTTTAATAAAACCAGAAGATGATTTGAATCGCTATGTGGATCAATGCATCGAAGGTGCGCATGCGTTGAAGCAGGATTATATTACTTGGCCTTGGCTCGATCCGCAATCGCGAACTATTGATAAATTCAAACTCGTTGCTGAAAAACTAAATCTGATTGGTGAACGACTGAAGGGCTCGAAGGTATTGCTTGCGTATCACAATCATGATTTTGAGTTTATTGAACATGATGGAAAAATCGGCTACGATGTAATCCTGAACGAAACTGATCCGCAACTTGTCAAACTTCAAATTGATCTTTATTGGGCCATGCTCTCTTCACGGTTAAGTCCGCATGAATTATTTTTGAAACAACCGGGCCGGTTTGTGATGTGGCACGTGAAAGATATGGATAAGAAAACACGAGACTATACCGAATTGGGCAATGGTAGTATAGATTATAAACCTATTTTACCTGATGCCAAACTTGCAGGATTAGAGAATTATTTTATCGAGCAGGGAGGAAATTTCGCTAAAGATCCCATGCAAAGTATTACTGATAGCGCTGCCTTCATGAAGCAACATTTAGAGCAATATCTAAAGTAATTGCTCAACCGGCCAACTACCTGTCATCAGCATTAATTTATAAATCTAGAATTGCTTGTAAGTTGTAGTCAATTGGTGCTGAAGTATGTTGATGTGTAACTCTCCAAAGATCTCCTGTTTTGGTAAATCCTAATGTAATTCTGTTTTTCATGCTCCTTATTACTTTATTGTTGGCCGAAATAGCTTGATACGTAATGATTGAACTAGCAAAACTGACATTTTCTCCACTCTGAATTTTTATCATTTCAAAAGTCACATTAACTCTTTCGTCTTTCAAAGAGTCAAGCCATTGTTTTATAATGTTCGCCCATTCTATTAAACCTTCACAATGCCCTTTGTTCCACATATCGAAAACAAGTACATTATGATCATACAGGTTAATCATATTTTCAATGTCTTTTTCCCAAACAAAGTATTTGTAAAGAAAAAAAAAGTCTGTTATCTGCTCAATATTATTTTTCATAATTAAAATTCGTCAATAAGATTGGGAGTTTCAAATAAGAGGGTTTCGAACGGATCAACTTGGCAGAACCAACTGTTTTGCGTAACTACAGAAGATAATTTAAATTTTCATTTTTAGTGACTAATTCTTTTTTGGTTATTTTTGTATGGATTGAATAGGTAACGGATTGTCTCACGGCTTCCGATTTTAAAAATATTTTCGGTGCTAAATATTTTCAGCTTCATTAGTTTGTAAAGTGTGTTTATATTCGATAGAATACTTTTGATAAAAATAGAAAAAATGTCGACATCACCCACAATTCAACTCATAAACGGTCCTAATCTCAACTTGCTTGGCACCCGCGAAAAAAACATTTACGGGGTCGAGACTTTTGAATCATTTTATCAAAAATTAAAAAAACGTTTTAATGATGTCGAATTACTTTATTTTCAATCGAATGTAGAGGGTGAGTTGGTCAACAAATTGCACGAAGTAGGATTCAATTGTACAGGTATTGTTTTAAATGCGGGTGCTTACACGCACACTTCTGTTGCCCTACACGATGCCATTGGTGGCATTAGCACGCCAGTAGTCGAAGTTCACATTTCAAATATTTATGCGCGAGAGGAGTTTAGGCATAAAAGCTTAATCACATCCAAATGCCGTGGCCTTATTGCTGGCTTTGGTATGGAAGGCTACGCTATGGCCATTGATTTTCTTATGCACTCTAAATGATTTTTTTCTACCCAGGCCCCTCAAAGGTTTATGATGAAATACCAGCTTATGTAAAGCAAGCACATACGCTTGGCATTCTTAGCATGAACCACCGCAGCCCAGAGTTTGTGGCTTTGATTAAGAAGACAGTGGCTTTGCTAAAGTCTCGATTAGAAATTCCAAAAAATTATAAAGTTTATTTTACCTCATCGGCCACAGAATGCTGGGAGGTTATCGCTCAGTCTGCAGTTATTAATAAAAGCATTCACTTATATAATTGCGCATTTGGAGAGAAATGGTATGCCACAACCAAGCCATTAGTAAAGAAAACGCAGGCCATTATTTTTGATCGGGAGCAAGAGCTTGATCCTAACGAATTGATGTTTAAAGATGGCGACACCATCTGTGTTACCCAAAACGAAACATCTAACGGTACGCAAGTATCCAATCAACTCATTCAAAAAATTAAGAGGAGTAACCCTCGACACATTCTTGCCGTAGATGCAACTTCATCGCTGGCAGGTATTTACTTGAATTTTAAAGCCGCTGACATTTGGTTTGCTTCTGTGCAGAAGTGCTTTGGCCTTCCTGCGGGCTTGGCAATAATGATTGTCTCGCCTAACGGAGTTAAAAGAATAAACGAGTTGAATGAAGACACGCATTACAACAGTTTAATCCGAATGGAAAAAATGATGAACGTTTGGCAGACGACCCACACGCCTCATGTGCTGGGAATATTTTTGTTAATGAAGGTGCTTGAGAAAACAAAAGCTATACAAGGGGTGGAGCAGCAAACAACCAAAAGATTCAACAATTGGCAAACTTTTTTTAGCCAATCAAAAAAACTCTTATTCTTAGTGGAGTCAAAAAAAGTAAGGTCCCACACGGTAATTGCAATACGGGCAAAACCTTCTTTAGTAAAAAAAGTAAAGCATGAATCGAAATTAAAAGGCCTCTTGCTTGGCGATGGTTATGGAAGTCTGAAAAAAGAAACGTTTAGAATCGCGAATTTTCCAGCTATTAATTCACGCGAAATTAAACTCCTTCAGAACTTTCTACTTATGTATCTATAGTATGTTTGTGAAGTGCACACAAAAAAAAGCACTAAGTTTTAGAGGAATTGTAGTGAAAAATCGGCAGAAACAAACGTTCGCAAAGCTAGAAAAGCCTTTTTGTATAAATTTTTTTATAAGTATCATAAGGTTTCGGTACGTTTGTTGTATGAATGCGCTATTGAGAACAAGTAAAATCTTGAAATATCTAGCCTTAATAATTTTTTGTATTGAGTTTCTTACTCCAGTCTTCTTTTTTTCTACACCAGAAGAAAGCGGTGAAGAGTATTCAAATGCTCACTTCCAAGATCATAAGCAAGCAAGTGTTTCATTAGCCTCGCTTTTCACAGAAGAAACAACCAACGAAGAGGAAAGAGAAAGCGGTAGATCGAAAGATCAACTTGTTGACTATGATTTTCAATTCGCGTTTTCTTCTCTTCAACAGGTTGAAGCTGCCTTAAATATTCTTCCCTTCATTACCCAAAATGAATTACATCGGGTAACTCCTCCACTCTATCAATTGCATTGTCTCCTGTTAATCTGAAAACCACTTTAAGCCATGCTTTTTCTAGCTGGCATTAGTTTTCATTTACAATCATTCACAAAACATTAATGCTTGATGCACCTCACGAAAGAGGCATCAATTGCTAACCATTTATTTTACCCTATGAATACAATTGAGATTCCTAAAGACGGCCTTGCCGGATTAAAGCAAAACTGGACATCGGATGCGATGTCTGGATTCCTCGTTTTTTTATTGGCCTTACCCCTTAGTTTAGGTATTGCGAAAGCAAGTGGCTTTCCTGCTGCCATGGGTGTGTTAACCGCCATGATTGGAGGTTTAGTAGTAAGTATTTTTCAAGGTGGGAGGTTAACTATAAAAGGACCAGCTGCTGGTCTTATTACAGTTTGCGCAGCCGCAGTAAGCGATTTAGATGCACTTAAAATGGAAGGAGTCACTGGTGTGCAGCTGGCGTGCGGGGCTATCGTTGTCATGTCCATCATTCAAATGCTGTTTGGATTTTTAAAATTCGGCTCGCTAAGTGATTTCTTTCCCTTGTCAGCTGTTCACGGTATGCTTGCAGCTATTGGGGTGCTTATATTTGCCAAGCAATTTCCCGTGCTATTAGGTGTCGATCCTGCTTTGGTAAAAGGATTGAGTCCCATTCAACTGTATGAACATATCCCCACATTTATTACCCATGCAACACCTCAAATTGCGTTGATAGGCATATTCAGTTTGATCATTATTTTTGGACTTCCTGCACTGGGTGGTGTTTTTAAAAAGATTCCTGCACCCATGGTTGTATTGGTGATCATGATACCAATGGCTGCATTCTTGAATTTTAAAGTAGATCATCCTTCATCGCTAGTTACCATAGGCAATTTTTGGTCGAATGTAAAATTTAACGCAAGCTTTGCTGCCATTGGCACAGGTGTTTTTTGGAAATACGTTATCATGTTTCTATTCGTGAACAGCCTAGAGTCATTACTCACAGTAAAAGCCATTGATGGGCTTGATCCTTTTAAGCGGGCTTCCAACTACAATAAAGATTTGAGCGCACTGGCTTTGGGTAACGGTGTTTCGGGCTTGTTGGGTGGCCTACCAATGATTTCAGAGGTTGCGCGCAGTTCTGCCAATGTGGCCAATGGTGGCAAAACACGCTGGGCCAATTTTTTACATGGCTAAGAACAAAAATAAGCC
>JANXRR010000503.1 GCA_025356795.1 Bacteroidia bacterium | reverse complement strand
TCAGAAACAACAATATAGCGTTTTGCCTCAGCAGATACAGCTACTTAAGTTATATCATCTTACCTCCATAGAATTGGGTCACCGCATACAAGATGAATTGAATGAAAACCCTTTATTGGAAGAAGAAGTTACCAGTGAGGTTGATTCTGTTGCAGATAGCAAATGTGAGCCCATAAGAGATTTTCAAGATGAGGAGGAATATCAATATGATGATATACCAGATTTCAATCTTGAGCATAATAATTATTTGTCTCCAGATAATTCTCAACGACAATTCAAAGAGCCAATCGATTTCAGAAAAAACCTGAAGCATCAAATTGGTTTCAATTTATCTAATCATAAAGAAAGCATCATTGCTGAATTTCTAATTGATTCGATTAATGACAATGGGTTGTTGGAGTATGATGCAGCAACACTAGCAGATGACATTTCATTTCAACTTGAACTTGTAGTTGCGGAAGAAGAAGTAGAGACCATTTTATCAAAACTTCTACAAATTGAGCCTTGTGGTATCGGTTGTCGATCTATAAAAGATTTTCTCTTATTCCAGTTAAAGAAAATGGAACCAAGTGAATACGTTCAAAAAGGTATTAAAGTTTTAGATGATTGCTTTGAAGAATTAGCGCAAAGAAATTTGCAAAAGATTGCATCAAAAATTCAAATTGATGAGGAAGAATTAAGAACGGTAATTCAGCTAATTGGAACACTAAAAATGAAACCCGTAGCAGGCATTGAGCATGAAGAATCCAACAGTGTAGTGGGCTATGATTTTATAATTACAGAAGAAGAAGACCTGTTAAATGTGTCGCTTTACCGCCAACGCTCCCCTTATTTATTTGTAAATCAAACATTTGTTAAACTTTTGGAGAAGGGTAATAAGGCAGACAAAGCCACGGTTACTTATATCAAAAATAAATTAAGTTCAGCAGTTTGGTTTGTAGGCGCCATAAAACAGTGGGAGGCAACTATGTTAAAAATTATGACTGAAATTGTCACTTATCAACGTGAATATTTTAAAGATGGTGATATCCGATTATTAAAACCAATGGTATTAAAAACTATTGCTGATAAAATTGGAATGGATATTTCTACCATATCACGTATTACATGTAATAAGTATGCTCACACACCTTTCGGAACAGTTTTACTTAAGGATCTATTTACTGCTGGTATAAAAAATGAAAGTGGTGAAGTAATAAGTAATCGTGTTATACATTCAGCGATTCAAGAGGTAGTTCAATCTGAAAACAAGAACAAGCCTTATACGGATCATGAGTTAGCTTTGCTACTATCAGGAAAAGGTTTTGACATAGCGAGGAGAACGGTATCAAAGTACAGAGAAAGTTTGCAAATACCTGTGGCACAGCAGCGCATGGCTTGGTGTTGATAATTGTATGTTAAGAATAATTTAGAAGATCAGGTATAATTGATAAGTATGCAGAACATTATTGTTATTGATAGTAATTCAGAGAACAGATTTATTATAAAAAGATTATTATCAAAGCATTCATATCATGTAATTGAAAAGGGAAATTGTATTGATGCGCTTTCAGAGTTAAACGATGAAAAAATAGATCTCGTAATCTATGATCTAAAACCTGATCAGTTTTATAACAAGTTAAATAGTGAGTTAGCTAAAATAATTCCACTAGTTCCAGTAATAATACTTTCTAGTCTAAAAGAAGTTAAGGGTGTGGTTGAGCTTATGAAATTGGGTGTTAGCGATTACCTGCTAAAACCATTAAGTGCTGATGTTTTATTGAAAAGCGTTCAAACCACTGTAGGAAATTCTTTAAAGCAACTTAATGAGAAGGAAACTTCAGTAAACCAAAAACCTGTGGATAATAAATCTATTCTTAAAAGCTATGTGGTTGGTGAGAGCAAAGCTTTCAAAGATATTTTGAACCAGATGACTCGTGTAGCCCCTACCAACTACAGTATAATAATTTATGGAGAGACGGGAAGTGGGAAAGAGGTAATAGCTCAAGAAATACATAAGCAAAGTTCGCGCAAGCATATGCCTTTTGTGGCAATTGATTGTGGAGCCATTTCAAAAGAATTGGCAGGTAGTGAATTGTTCGGTCATGAAAAGGGTTCTTTCACGGGGGCTCATAATCAAAGAATTGGCAATTTTGAAATTGCTAATGGTGGCACTATTTTTTTAGATGAGATTGCAAATCTTCCTTATGAGGTTCAGGTTTCTTTACTTCGTGTGGTGCAAGAGCGTAAGTTGCGCAGGCTAGGAGGGGCCAAGGAAATAGAACTCGACATACGGATAATAGTTGCCAGCAACGAATCGTTATGGGACAATACAAGGCAAGTTAAATCAAGTTTCCGAGAAGATCTTTTCCATCGGTTTAATGAATTTACAATCACGGTTCCACCACTACGCGAGCGCAAAGATGATATCGAAGTTTTTGCTAAGCACTTTTTAGCACTTGCTAATCGAGAGTTAAAAAAGAATATTCTCAATTTCTCAGATGAAGTCTATGCGGCCTTTAATAATTATCATTGGCATGGCAATTTACGAGAACTTAAAAATGTTGTAAAACGAGCGGCATTAATTTCGGATGGAAATTATATTGATATTCACTCGCTACCACATGAAGTTGCTCACTATATGCCCTTACTATCCAAGTCAGCTTCTTATGAGAATAAATCAAGTGAATCAACTTCTCAGGAGCTCACTTCGTTTTATACTAGAGAAAATTTGCCTACTATAAAAAGTGTAAGCATAGATGCGGAGTATGAACTTATAATAAAAGTATTAAAGGAGGTAAACTTTAATAAAGTGAAGGCAGCTAAAGTCTTAAATATTGATAGAAAGACTTTGTACAATAAATTGGATGAGTATCAGCTAAAGGTTTCCTAATTTTCTCTCTTATTTTTTTGAAATCTTATTTAACGTTACGCTGCCTTCAGATCAGAAAACCTCTCAATTGAATATTTCCACTTTGGTTTTTTAATTAGATCACTGCAAATGGTATTGAAAATTGTTGATTTATTATTTTCAAGTCCATCAATTTTATAATTAAACTGCACCGATTCCAAACATCCTTCATTTATCTCTTTGGTTTTTGAAAGTACTATAACATCAATATGGTTAAGTTTCTTATTCGTGTTAATACTCTTTAAGGTATCGTAAGTACAACTTAAATTACTAAA
>JANXRR010000501.1 GCA_025356795.1 Bacteroidia bacterium | reverse complement strand
GTGGCTTGTATGGATCAACACATGGCCTGGTTTTAGCGCAGGTGCAGGCACCTCTTCTAGGCTGGTGATGCCTGTTTTAAGATTTTGTATAAGTTGTTTCACAAATTAGCTCCGTTATCAATTAAAATAATTTTGATTGTGTCACCTTGTGGGAATTGCGGCTAACTCTTGATTCATGAATTGCCTCACCCATGATTCGATGGCAAGCAAGCACCAGATGGGATAAGACGCATCTACCTTTCCTTTTTTGTTTTCATGTATCAATTTCCACACTTCATCTGGATTAAATAGTCCTATTTTTTCCAAACTAACAGGATGCAAGCGCTCTTTTACCATAGTGTCCAAATCTTCTTTTATCCATTTTCTAACGGGTGCTCCAAAACCAGTTTTAGATCTGTAAATAACCTCTGTAGGTAAGTATCGCTCGGCAACTTTCCTAAGAATATATTTTGTGGTGTTGCCGTTTACTTTTAACCTGGGGTTCAATTCATTCGCGAACCTTACTACTTCATTATCTAAATAAGGTACTCGAATTTCGACTCCATGAGCCATTCCCATTTTATCTGTATAATTTAGATTATGATCAGGAAGAAAATAATTTGTTTCCCAATACAGCATTCTATTGATCCATGATTTTTCATTCTGAATCTCATCTAATTTGTCTATTAATATTTGAGAGGGCTTATATTCAATAAAGGTTTTAGAATCTAACTGCCTGCTTAGTAGATAATTTATTCGAGCTGCTGGCAGCCAAATATGATAGTTGGCCAATCTTTTTTCTATTGGTTTATCAAACTCAAAAAGCACCTTCTTTATTTTGCGAAATAAAGGCTTATCGCCATTCAGCAGCTTGGGGCTAATGACTCGATGGAAAATAGCAGGAAATAATTTACTGAGTTTCTCAAACTGAATCATTTGATGCCTGCGGTATCCTGAAAAAAGATCATCGGCACCAACACCACCAATTAAGACTTTAAATCCCAATTCACGCGCTCTTTTAGAAATAGCGTAAACATTGAGTGGGGCGGCATCTGCCTGGGGCTCATCTAAGTGCCAAATCATTTTATCGAAATTGTTGACGATATCAATGTCCGCTTCTAACACTTCCAAATCCACATCCAAATAATTGGCCACCATTTTTGCGTAGGGCAAATCGTTCACGAAATCTTCACTCACGTCAAAATCAGTCTTAATAGTGAAGCACGTAAGTTTTTCGTTGGTTAATTTTTTTACCATTGCTACCAACAAACTAGAATCTAAGCCTCCACTTAAAAAATAACCTATCGGAACATCCGATAATAGTTGTCGCTTTACTGCGGCTTGTAACTTCTCATCCAATGCATCTATCGCTTCCGCTTCGGTATTAAAGGCACGGTATTTTCCTGTTGGTTTTACTTTCAAAAACTGATTCCATTGTATTTTATCAAAGGACGATAATTTGGCAACTTCAATCTCTGAGTAATCTCCTGGCAAGACTTTCTCTATTTCCTTTACGGGTGTTCCTGCCCCTGGGCAGTACAAAAAGGATAGGTAATCTTTTATCCTCATAGTATCTAATGTGAGCTCGGGGGCAAAGGGCAACATGGCCTTTATTTCAGAGCTAAAGATTACAGAAGCACCCAATGTATAGTAGTATAGAGGCTTTACGCCCATGCTGTCTCTGGCCACTAGCAATTTATTTAGTTGACTATCATAGAAGCAAAAAGCAAAAATCCCGTTTAGTCTTGGTAGCACGGCTTTTCCCCAATGACAAAGTGCATAAAGAAGAGTTTCGGTGTCAGAAGTAGAGTTGAATTTATAGTCTAAGTCTTTTAATTCGTCTCGAAGCTTTTCGTGGTTATAAATTTCCCCGTTAAAAATCAATATATACCTTCCATCGGAAGACACCATAGGTTGATTTCCCTTATCTGTTACGTCTTGAATAGCCAACCTTGCTTCTCCCATTTGAATATGACTATCGCGCCAAAAGCCTTGATTATCGGGGCCTCGGTGAGCAAGTGGCGTCAAAAAATTTTCTGCGTAATTGTAATTGAGTAATGCTACTATTCCGCACATCAGTAGTTCATATTAGGGGCATACAAGTTGTTCTTTTTTGCCACTTCGGCCAGAAAGGCAAACGTATCGGATGAACATTTCTCCCACGTGAAATTTTCAGCTCGCTCAATTGCTTTCTTCGATAACTCCGCTCTCAGCGTTTTATCCTTATATAATTTCATAATAACATCCTTTATGGAGCTAAGATCCTCTGGATCAAAATAAATGCCCGCATCGTGAAGCGTTTCTGACATAGAACTCTTGTTTGAGCAAGCTATAGGCATACCCATACACATGGCTTCTGTGATAATCATACCAAAGGTTTCGCATGTGGATGCAAAAATAAAGGCGTCTTTATCTTTATACTGAATCTGTATGTTATTGTACTGTATCCCCGATTTATGGGTTATACAGTAGCTCACTTCTGGGGCCATATCTATTATAGAATTAAGCTTATGCAAACTTGGCGAATATGCTTCACCTATCAGGAAAAGATTAATATAAAATCCACTTTTATTTAGTTCAATAACTGCTTGCGCTATTTTATCTTGGTGCTTGTAGACATTAACTATTGAAACATATAAGAGATTAAAAACAGCTCTGGATTGGCCTTCCTCTTGTGGCATGAATTGATTGTGGCTAATACCATGAGGAATGATTTTATACTCACGGATTTTATTTTTAAGTCCATGGGGCAATTGATCTACACAATACTTGGTCAAGAAAATAACTCCGTCTGCATTTCTATACGCTTTAAAATGTAGAAGGCGTAAGAATAATAATCGAAGTGTGGCAAAAGAAAAACCGAACCTGAACAATTCCTTTAAATCAATGGGTAATAAATTTTGACATATGGTAACGTTAGGCCAGAT
>JANXRR010000478.1 GCA_025356795.1 Bacteroidia bacterium | reverse complement strand
CACATGGTACACCTCCTCACCGGCTCCATTGGTTGCGCAAAAACTCCATCCATGAATCTTGTGCGTGTGGTTCTTACACCTTAACGAACCCACATTGGAAAAACTCTAATTAGGAAATAAGCACCTAAGAATCACAGATATGGAATTTAGGCAGATGATTTTTGGAGGTATAAAATCTGCTACCTTTACCCCATGTCATTATTTATAGCCTCAATTAATTCTGGAAGCAATGGCAACTGCTATTATGTGGGAAACCAACAGGAGGCAGTGTTGATTGATGCGGGTGTCTCTTGCCGGGAAACGGAGAAGCGAATGCTCAAGCTGGGTCTTTCCTTAAAAAAAGTAAAAGCTGTTTTTGTCTCGCACGAACATACTGATCATATCAGTGGCCTGGTTTCTCTTGTGAAAAAATATAGAATGCCAGTCTACATTACAGAGAGTACTTTCAAAAACTCTAATCCTAAAATTGATGCTGCTCTACTTAGATCGTATTCAGCCAATGATACCATCAATATTGGCACGCTTACAGTCATTCCTTTTCAGAAGTATCACGATGCTTTTGACCCCCATAGTTACACTGTGGAATTTGCAGGCGTTAAAGTGGGTGTATTCACCGATATTGGTGCCGTGTGCAATCGGCTCGTACATCATTTCAGTCAATGCCATGCTGCATTTCTTGAAGCTAACTATGATGAAGAAATGCTGGAGCGAGGCGGTTATCCTCTCGCTTTAAAAAATAGAATTAGAAAAGGCAATGGCCACTTATCCAACAAACAAGCGGCTGCGTTATTTATGCAACATAGACCAGCGCACATGAGTCACTTGCTGCTTTCGCATTTATCTAAGAATAACAATTCACCTAAAATTGTAAAAGATCTTTTCGATTCCATTGCCGGCAAAGTCAAAATAATTATTGCTTCACGAAATAAAGAAACGGGAGTTTATAATATCCGCCATCCAAAGGTTTCAAGTGTGTATACCTTAAGCGAAGCTAGAGAATTTCAGTTGTCGTTGTTCTGAGAGTTTCATTTCATTTTACAGCCAACCGTTTGATTTTAACCAATTGGTGCCGCGGTCAAACCAATCATCTTTTGTTGTCTTGTTATTCATGCCAAAGCCATGGCCGCCATTTTGATAAAGATGCATTTCAGCTTTCACTTTATTTTTTAAAAGCGTTTGATAAAATACAGCGGAATTTTCGGGATTTACAGCACCGTCATCGCTGGCATGCACTAAAAATGTAGGAGGTGTTTGAGCATTCACCTGAAGCTCGTTGGAAAACAAATCGATTTTTTCTTTCGAGGGACTTTTTCCAATCAACTGATCGCGCGAACCTATATGCGTAATGCTTTCTTGAAAACTGATCACCGGATAAATCAACATCATAAAGTCAGGTCGAAGATTTCTATTTTCGCCCAGCGTGTTAGTGGTAAAATGAGTGCCTGCTGTAGAAGCCAAATGCCCCCCCGCTGAGAAACCCATAATACCAATGTGATTAGAATTTATATTCCATTCGACTGCTCGTTTTCTCACCACTAGTAACGCTTGCTGTGCATCTTGAAGCGGGCCAATTTCCTTGATAATCATTGTTAACGAATCTGGAATTCTATACTTTAACACAAATGCAGCAATGCCTAAGTCAACAAAACGCTTGGCCACATCTGTACCTTCGTGCGAAATAGCATTAACCCAATAGCCACCCCCCGGGCAAATTATAATTGCTGTGCCATTGGCTTTTTCTTTTGCGGGTAAAAAAACAGAGAGCGTGGGCACAGAAATTTTGCTTACAATAGTTATTCCGTCTCGATTTTCAATCAGCTCTTTATCAGCGGAGGCCTTGCTGTTTGGTATCTTATCAGCATACAGCGGAATTATAGTTTGAGCATTCATAGGTAAAGAAATTGCTGCCAACAGGAACAGTATCAAAAATTGTTTTATAGCCATTTCGGTTTTCTTTTAGAAAATTGTGTCTTTAATCTTTTTGCTTATAGCTGCGCCCTTCTGTGTTAGATGAACCATCGGCAAGTTTATATTTTAAACTGCAATTTATTATTTCTTCAGATCAAAAATATCCAATAAGGCTTTATTGAAAAGATCAATGTCTAATTTTCTTCCCTCTTTAAACGACTTTCGATCTTTGTTTAGTGAGATAGTACTCCATGAGCCCTTACCTTCGTTATTTCCATTAAACCCTTGCCCGGCATTAACACCTTTTTTTTCATTTTCAAAAGTGATGCTACTTGCGGTAACTTCATATCCTCCTCCTACTACATTAATGGTTAGTTTACCACTCCACAAACCATTGACAAAAGCAGGAGAAGTATAGGTCTTAGAACCTCCATATTTTTTAAAATCAATTTTTAGTTTGACAACGTCTCCTAAAATAACAGGATTTTTTAAAGTAACATGTTGAAAATACTCGTCTTGATCCAAGAAGGCAATCAATTCGCCCTTCAGCGCGCTTTCATCCTTAATTTTAGAGGAGAATTTATATTGCCAAACGGCCTCTTTATCTTCAATTTTCCAATTTGCATAATTGGTGAGGGTGCTTGAAAAAAGAGACGATTGAGCTGATCCATTAAAACTTGCAACCAAAAATAATACGACTGCCAAATTTCTGAACATCATAATTGTGTTAATTGTTAAAGCGGAAGTAGCAAACTTTGTGCCTTTAATATAAGTTTAATTGTAAAAGTAATCCGTCTGTAAGTTGAACACAATACTAGACTCAACCAACTATACCCTATCTCAAGATTATGGAATTATTGCCAAAGGTATTTTGATTCGTAGTGTCAATTCGTCAACAATTTCCTTGTTCTCTTCACTGAGTTTTTTGCTGAGAACCAATAAATCAATAGCATGACCGCGCGCATGATTTTCAATTCGATCAGATATAAATCCAACCTCGGTTTTAAAATTGTAGGAAAAGGAACGGCCCTTGAGCACCGAATTTTCAAGAGCAATAAAATCCGCGATTGCTTGCTCCTCTTGCTTCTTTTTCATTTGCAATGCCTTTCCATTTGACTGGTTCAATCGAAAGGTATGTAAAACTGTTATATGGCCTTTCATCCTTTCTGCCATTTCTGCTGCCCATCTCAAGGCTCGATTTGATGCTTGAGAAAAGTCAGTTATGCAAAGTATAGATGATTCCATTCTTATTCCGTCCTCAGAGTACTCTTCCATACTACTAACCTACTGGTTGCGATGTTTTATCCTACGGATCTTTATCACTCAAAAACATGATTTTTGTCAAGTACTTTTGTAAGACTATCTTGCATTATTGCCTACTTCTTAAGTATGAAATCTGCCTCGCAACTATTTATTTCGGATGATGTGTTTCGGGAGATATTCCAAAGCATGTCTGAAGGAATAGTTATGATAAACGAGAATGGGCTCATAGTCTCCTCAAACCCTGTGGCAGAAGATATCTTTGGGTACTCCACTCATGAACTTAACGGAATATCTCTTGAGAATTTGTTACCGGAAAGACTTAGGCATCGTCACCAGAATCTGCGACAAGATTACAACAGCAACCCTGAGCCAAGGAGAATGGGGATAGGCAGAGATCTCATTGCTTTGCGAAAAGACGGCATTGAGTTTCCAGTAGAGATAAGTTTAAGCTACACGCGAGTTACCAGCAAGTTGGTTGTTATGGCTTTCATTAGCGATATATCAGAAAGAAAGAAATCGGAAGATGCCCTGAAACGGAGTGAGGAACAATTAGCCGTTTATGCAGCAGAATTAGAAAAAAAGGTAAGTGCCCGAACCAACGATCTGCAAAAAACAATTGG
>JANXRR010000460.1 GCA_025356795.1 Bacteroidia bacterium | reverse complement strand
TCTTGGTTTGATGCGGGGGGAAACCTAAATAAAGTGACTACTCGCGTTGATGGCGTTCAACAAGTATGGCTTAATGACCCAGATGGATATTGGATTGAAATAAATAACGCGAAGTGATTTTCGGTGAATTACCATCTCTTTGACGAGCAAACGGAGCGGCTCACGTTCCATAAATTAGAAAGAAGGTATTTTCACGCCTGTCTTGCGTTTTTTTTAGATTCGAGATCTAACCGTTATTGGAAAAGCGAAGTCACGAATCCATATGACCTGGCTAATGAATGGTTTGAGAAGCAGCAATGGCGTTATGAAAACAACAAAGGAGCAATCAACCTTTTAATATATAAGCAAACGAATCAAGTCGTTGGCTGGTGCGGATTGATCATTCAATTGGTAGATGGTAGCGAAGAGTTGGAAGTTGCCTATTCTATCATTCCAGCACATTGGAACAACGGACATGCAACAGAAGCAACAAAAAAGTGCATTGAGTATGCCTTTGAGAATAAACTCGCCAGCTCCATCATATCAATCATTCATGAGGATAATGTTGAATCAGAAAGAGTGGCGATAAAGAATGGCCTGACTGTGGACACTACAACCATGCATCGCAATAATCCAGTTAATATTTTTAGGATTACTAACTCTAGATAAAATTTATTTATTTCGGCATATAAATAGAGAAAGTACTGCCTTGATTAAGGGTAGAAGTAAGTTGAATACTGCACGAAAGCTTAGCGAGTGTTTCTTTTACAATGTAAAGGCCGAGGCCGGAGCCTGTTGCAGTTTCATTCGCCCTAAAGAACATGCCGAAAATTTTGGTTTGATATTCAGCGGCAATGCCTTGCCCATTGTCTTCTACATGCAAAGAAAATGATGTGCTGGTTGCTCTTTGGTAAATCCTGATGAACTTGCTCTCCTTTCTATGATCGTGGTAACGGATGGCATTTGAAATGAGATTGCTCAACACCACCTGTAAACGAGTGCCATCATTTGTCACAATTAAATCTTCGGGCAATTCATTTATAAATGTAATACTTTGCGCATCTGCACTGTATTTAAGCGACTCCCAAATTTCATTGGAAAGACATGCCAGATTAACGTCTTCAGAAACAATTTGAAGCCTGTTATTGCGGGAGTAGTCTGTGATGTCTTTAATAAATTTATCTAAAGAGGTGAGCCTATTTTGCATCAATCCATGGTATTGCTTCAATTCTTTTTCCCCTATAGAATTTTCTGAAAGCTTTAACAGGCCAAGCACAGATAAAAGTGGTGATCTTAAATCATGCGAGGTACTATAAACAAAGCGGTCAAGTTCTTCATTCAGCTTGCCCAATTGTTTATTAGTCTTAATTAGTTTTACAGCATTTTCATAGTTTATGCTTATTAGCAAGTAAACTGCCATGATAGAGGCAGGGAAGGCAACTGAAAAGTTGATGATCTGATTAAACCTGATCCTGTCTTCTAACAGATGTCGAAAAGTAAGAATTGGTGATTTACTTATGATGGTAAGTATAAAGAACAAAAAACTAGCCGCTGCGAAGCCAACGGCTATTTTTCGCTGAGAATAATTGAATACGGCAAATGATCCCAGTGAAACGGGTATAAAAAAAATAACAGCTCCAGTACTAATGCTTTCGCTTGATGCAATTAAATATAAGAGGATATTGAAGGTGGGGAAAAGGAAAAAATTTGCAGTGCAATGCTTCCGCTTGCGATGCAAAATCAGCGAATAAGAAATCAAAACCAATCCTACTAAGTAAATAAATGGTGGCTGACCAATGTTAGGCCAAAAAGCTAGGCCTTTGATTAAATAGAAGAGAATTACTACTATAGAAATAAGTCCATATTGCCCTGAAAGCATCACCTGACGGTATTCACTTTGCGATTCTATATAAACAGTTTTTCCAATAATAAAATTGCGAACCGCCTTCTTCATTCTCCACCTAATTTAGGGTGCAAAAATACTTATGAAACAGAAGTTACTGATTGCCATTTTCGCTGCTATGTGATGCGCGTAAGGTTTCACACTAAAATCGAATATTGTAAAATTAAAGAGGCGCTAAATGCCTATGAATGAGCATTCTTTTCGTCAAAGATATAAATGTTCAATTCTTTTGAATGCCTTGCCTAAAAAGTAATTTAAAGCTTTAATAACTACTGCCATCTCTTATCGTATCAACTCTATGTTGTTTGATATTTTTATTGCAGACATGGTGCGCATTCAGGAAAGCATCGTGGGTATTGTTACAGCAAATGAATACTGAGGATTGTCCATTGAGCCGTTCTTTAATCACACAATCACAAAAATTGTACCCCTCCTGCTTATCTCGCCCTTTAATCAATCTACAATTGCCTGATAAGTTGCCACCTTAAATTTATCTGCAATCATATAGGT
The DNA here is from genome assembly GCA_025356795.1 of Bacteroidia bacterium. Lineage (GTDB taxonomy): Bacteria > Bacteroidota > Bacteroidia > Cytophagales > Cyclobacteriaceae > ELB16-189. The sequence goes on along the minus strand of JANXRR010000460.1, from coordinate 742 downwards.
ATTGGAAGCATACATGTTAGTGTAAATCACGCCAATTAATTTTTCTTTCGGGTCGGCCCAATACGTGGTGTTAAATGCACCTCCCCAAGAAAATGAGCCTAGCGAATAGATCGATTGGTAATCGTTGGTTGGTGTTTCTAAACCAAAACCTAGACCAAACTGATTGGTAATTGGCGGCTGGGTTTGATTGGTAAGCATAAGCTCAACAGTTTTACGACTCAATAACCTCACACCATTGTACTCACCTTTGTTAAGGAAAAGTTGAAGAAATTTTGCGTAGTCTTCAGCCGTGGAACTTAAGCCTGCTCCCCCTGAAAAGTAAGTGCCGTTGGTATTTGGATAATTTGGGTTGAGTCCCTTGCCAGCAGGTATAACCAATCTTTTCTGCTCACCATTTACAGCTTTATGTAATACTACAAGTCGATTCTGTTTCTCTGCGGGCAAATAAAAGTAAGTATCGTTCATTCCGAGTGGTTGAAAAATTCTGGTTTTGAAAAACTGATCGAGCGATTGGCCAGAAAGCACTTCTACCAAATAACCAAGCACATCTGAGTTTAATCCATAGGTATACTGTTCACCTGGATTATGTTTAAGCGGAAGCGTGCCCACCAGTTTTATTTTATCTGCAAGCAATTGATTGGCTGAATACATACCTATGCCACTCGGTATTTTAGATTTTGCGTAGATGGCTTTGAAATCCTGACTTCCAATTTCTGCATAGTCAAGCCCCGATGTGTGGGTT
>JANXRR010000353.1 GCA_025356795.1 Bacteroidia bacterium | reverse complement strand
CAAACTCATTCCAAACAATGTAGAATGAAAGATGCAGGTAAATTAATTTTAACAATTGGCAATATAACTTCGGTTGAAGCAGCCATAGCCATTCTTAGTCAAATTATGGATTACAGATTCAGATCTCCAAGCGAAACTGCTTCTAAATAGGGTTCTAAGCTTAAAGAATCATTAAAGGCATTTATCATCAACACTTTTTTGTATAGAATTGAATAGTATACTTCTATAAAAAACTCTCCAGTGTGATAAAGATAAACTTTGCAATCGCCCAGCTTTCTACCAATTACAAAGTGAGAATCAAGCGTAACAACATCACATTTCTTCTCAAAAGACGAATAAAGAAAATCGTTAAGGGTAATCATATAACACAATCATTTCATTGGTATAATGAAAATCTTATGCCAAGTGGTTTACTAGCTCTATTTTACTGTTTTTAGTAATTTTGTTTCACATTGGGTCTACTTTTTTCCCAATTTGAAACTTGACAGCGAAAATTATTTTAATAATATTTGTCAAAAATTAAGGTTTTGTCAATAAAATTAAATGGCTTTGGAAAACTTATAATTATCTGTTTATATTAGCGTTTACGTTATACATCAAATGAATACAATGAAGTACATTAAAGGTCTATTTTTTCTGGCAGCAATGTCATTTTTTATTTCATCTTGTTCCTTATTTGGAAATAAAGGTGGAAAGCCAACTGCACAAAATCCAGGGCAAGTTAGCACTGCCACGGGTTTACCATTTAATGATGCAGACGGTGGTGGATTTGCCGTTACTCCTTACGATCAACAACCAGATGCCCCTAACATGGTTTTTATAGAGGGCGGCAGGGCAGTGTTGGGATCTTTCGAAGAAGACATTATGTCTTATGGAGACAATGTTGAAAGAACCGTATCTGTTGCCTCCTTTTATATGGATGAAACAGAAATTGCTAATATCCATTGGCTAGAATTTTTAAAATATTTAAGTCTCGATTCTCCGCGATCCTCCGATCCAAATATTAAAGATGCTTATTCAAGAAATTTACCCGATACAAATGTTTGGAGAGGTAAGTTGGCTTTTAACGATCCTTATGTGGAGCACTACTTAAGATACCCAGGATTTCGTTTTTTCCCTGTTGTAGGTGTTACTTGGAAACAAGCTAATGAGTTTTCAAAATGGAGAACTTCCAAAGTAAATGATGGCCTTGCTACCAAATCAGGAAGAGATGATTTAAAGCCTACAACTCCTGGTGGAAGAATACCTATCGAATCTGGAGTTGTTGTTCCAGACTATCGTCTTCCAACTGAAGCAGAGTGGGAGTATGCTGCTCAAGCACTAATCGGTACTCAATGGTTAGAAGAAATGCAGACTCATCAAAGAATTTACCCTTGGGATGGCCATTCTTTAAGAAATCCTTATGGCGCCCAAATGGGGTCTTTCCTAGCCAATTTTAAAAGAGGCAGGGGAGATTATGCCGGTATAGCAGGAAGATTAAATGACGGTGCTCTTATTACCTCTTATGTGTATGAATATCCTCCAAACGATTATGGTTTATATAATATGGCAGGTAATGTAAGTGAGTGGGTAATGGATGTTTATAGGCCTCTTTCTCATCAAGACTTTGATGATCTAAATCCAATAAGACGGGATGATTTTCTTGATGATAATGGCACTTACAAAAACAATTACAATAAGACCAAAAACGATTCCTCAAAATCCTTTACTTATAAGAAGAAACCAGACGGATTTTTATCTTTAATTTCAGATAAAGTTCGAGTATACAAAGGCGGATCTTGGAAAGATGTTGCTTATTGGATGTCACCAGGTACAAGAAGATTCTTAGATGAGGATTCAGCAACCGCTACTATTGGTTTCCGTTGCGCAATGATTCGCGCTGGTTCAAATTATTAGTTATAACTAGAATATATGTTTAAAGCCCTCCCAAGAGGGCTTTTTTATTGCGCTTCAGCGAGGCAAATTATGGTTAATGTTTTGCATCCCTCCTCGATTAAATGTTTTCCCATTGCTTCAATCGTTGCTCCAGTGGTTATTACATCGTCTACTAAAATAATATTCTTGCCCTTTATTAAAGAAGTGTCCTTTATAATGAATACGTCTTTAACATTTTCCCATCGATCAACTCTAGATTTCTTTGTTTGTGTACTTGTCTTCTTTACTCTAACACAGGCCTCTTCAGTGTAAGGTACTTTCATGGATAAGCTAAGCCCCTCTGCAAACTTAGCACTTTGATTATACCCCCGTCTTTCTTTTCTAGCAGGGTGAAGAGGAATAGGAACGATCAAATCATAATTTACTTTAATTTTGGAGTCTATTATTTCTTTCCCATAGATTCTTCCTAATGTGAGTCCAATCTCAGGATGGTTATTATATTTAAATTGATGAAGTAAGTGCTGAACATTTCCTTTTTTCCTAAATTTTAAAAATG
>JANXRR010000394.1 GCA_025356795.1 Bacteroidia bacterium | reverse complement strand
TTTAATCCTTTTCTCAAATTGTCTATCAGATCAAAGCGACCATATAGTTACAAAAAACAGAATGGCTCGGTACACTTCCAAGGCTACCTTAAGTATAAGTATCATTAACATGGATTTAAAAACTATTCCCCATCCATCTTCTTCATAAAAGGTGATGCCCGATCGTAATAAAAAATACAAGTTGGTGGCTAAGAATATGCTCGCCAGAGCTGTCTCGTCAAGATAATGCCCCAGGCCAAATAGCTTTACAATAAACGTAAGAAGAATAGTATTTACGAATAGATTGAAGCACGCTAACTCTACCAAATAGCCAACATGGTCGGTAAAATACCTGTTTTTATCTCGGTAGAAGATATTGAGTGGGAGTGAAGCAATAACAACAAATACCATTACCATTAGCTTGGCGAAACCTGTACTTTTAAGATTGTAAATAACACTGAACGATTGAACATCGCGAAGAGACATGGCAATCATTTTATGTGAAACAGTTTCCTTCACCACATCCCGATAAGGAGAAAGTAATTGGGTATTAAGAGAAGCACTGAACAATTGAATAAGTGGAAATAAGAAGTATATTAAGTTTAGTACAAAGAATAAAGATAGGGGCTGTAGGTATTTAACTCGTTTGCCCTCAGCGAACTCTTTAGAAATAAATCCAGGATCAACCACCGTGAGCCAAAGGGTTTTAACCATTTTATTATCGGCAAAGGTGATAGCAATTAGAATGTCGCTGAGGAGTTTCTTAAATGATCGATCTGTTGGCAGTAGCACTTTTTCGCCACACACATTGCAGTAATATCCAGCAAAATTGTTGTCACAGCTTTTACAGGTTTGGTTGGAAAGGAGTTGGGCCATTGATTTTATATGATGGCAAAAATAGGAGTTTAATTTTCCGTTTATACTGAAGCTTTCAACTTCCTAATGATCTTTCTTCCCCTCGAAACAAATCCAGCACTTCCGTAAGGCATTTGATCTTCAATATGAATTAACAATTCATTCTTCAACTCTGGTAGTTGCATGGCCAAGTTGCTAAGCACCATCATGGCAAATACTTTGATAGCAATGGGAGTTTTATTGTCAATCAATAATTCAAAACAAATGCCCGCAGTTTTACCTCGTAAGGGCTTGGGTATTTCAACATCTTTAAGAAGCCTAAGCGTGTTCCTTTTTATAGCATCGTGCAGGTTGTTTTTTTTAAGATTAGCAAGTAATGATGAAATATGGGGGGTAAGCAGATCAGGGGAATTCTTAATACAAAGTATCAACGGATTAGCAGCTCGCTGGTTTATTCTCCAAGAGTCGGTAAGAAAAATCTGAATCAATTCTGAAAATAATGAACGTTGGTTGCCAATGTAATTCGCTATTCTTAAGCACCTCGCAGGTGTATTAGCGTTGCTAACTTCCTTTCTTAAATCCATAATAATTTGACTTGCATAAAAAGATAATGTGTTGAATATTAGTATATTTAATTACTAATATTTAATTTCATACTTTAAACTAAAACTTGATGCGTATGACAGTACTTTTTGCCATCTTCATTACACTTTTTGTTCAGCTAGCACTTATCTTATTTTGCTATAGCAAACAATTAAAACACACCTAAATAATTCTTCTTTTAGTAGAATATAGGTTGGCACTAAAGATAGATTGAAAGTTTGATCTGCTAACTTGCAGCAAATTTTTAAACTACTTTAAGTGAACTATTTATCAGGCGAGAATCTTTCCAAAACTTTTAACGATCGTTGGCTTTTTAAAGATATTTCTTTGGGAATATCGCAAGGAGAAAAACTTGCCTTGGTTGGTGAGAATGGCACCGGTAAAACTACTTTATTGAAAATACTTACAGGTGAGCTTTCTTCCGATAGTGGCTTGGTAAGTGTGCGCGATGGGGTAAAAATAGGATACTTAACTCAACAGCCAATTGTGGCTGGTGAACTAACGGTAAAAGAAATCATCTTCAACGAAAAGAATGTGATTGCCTCGGTGGTGAAAGAATACGAGGATTGTATCCATCATCCCGAAACATCTTCTGAGCGCATGCAGGCTGCATTAGAAAAGATGGAAGAATTTAATGCGTGGGATTATGATGCTAAAGTTCAGGAGATTACGAGTAAACTTGGTGTAGTTGATTTAGATCAAAAGTTCGCAGAACTTTCGGGTGGCCAGCGCAAAAGGATATTTATGGCGCAGATGCTCTTAACAGAGCCAGACTTAATAATCATGGATGAGCCTACCAATCACTTGGACTTAGAGGCCATAGAATGGTTGGAGAATTACCTTTCGGGCCAGTTAATTACATTGATTATGGTTACACACGATCGTTATTTTTTAGATGCAGTAGCAACTGAAATTCTAGAACTTGATCGAGGCAAAATATTTAGGTATAAAGGCAAGTATGCTTACTTTTTAGAAAAGAAGGCAGAGCGCGAAGAAATATTAAAGATTGAAGTTACCAAAGCTAAGAGCTTGCTCAAGAAAGAGCTAGAATGGATGAGGCGGCAGCCAAGGGCGCGGGGCACAAAAGCTAAATACAGGGTGGAGGCTTATTATGAAATCAAGGAGGTAGCATCACAGAATTTGAAGAAAGATAAACTTGAACTTGACATACAGGAGGCTCGCCAAGGAGGCAAGATTTTAGAACTTCACAATGTATCTAAAAGTTATGGTGGTAGAGTATTGATAGATAACTTCTCGTATGTTTTCAAAAAGAAAGATAGGATAGGGGTAGTTGGTAAAAACGGTATTGGTAAATC
>JANXRR010000329.1 GCA_025356795.1 Bacteroidia bacterium | reverse complement strand
GTCTTGAAAATATCCGCCTCAACTGGCAATTCAGGCAAGCTCCACAAGCCACCCCAGATACCTGTGGTGGGGCGACTCCTTCTTGCAAAAAGTTGATTGCATGCTTCACTTTAAAGTTAAAATCGTGATCATCCGTGTTGGGTCCAAATCGCATTTCCTTCAAAACGGTCTTTTGGGCGTTGGCTTTAATCTCCTTTTGTTTCTTCTTTTGCTCGTACTTAAACTTCGAATAATCAATAACCTTACATACCGGAGGATCTGCATTAGGAGAAATCTCCACTAAGTCAAGACCTTGATCTTGAGCAAGTTTTATAGCTACAGCAGTTGGGTAAACATCTACTTTGATATTTTCACCTACTACACGAACCCTAGCTGCGAGTATTCTTTCATTTACTCGATACGGTTCTTCAACTACCTTTCTGCCTCTATTAAAAGGCTTGTTAGGAGGTCTGTTACTACTTGGAATTATTGCCACTCTTTGGGTTTAAGTTCTTTACTTTTTAAAAACGAGTCGCAAATATCGGTATATTTTCATCTTTTCAAAGGCCACTGTTATATTTTAGTGAGATAAGTCGTGTTATTTTACATGGGAGCAGCACACTCTTTTACAAAAAGTTCAATAAATTCGCTTAACAGTAGAGACCCTTGATCGCCCGAACCATGCTTTCTTACTGCCACTTTCCCTTCAGCCACTTCTTTTTCTCCTACAATGAGCATATAAGGCACCTTTTTAACTTCTGCATCTCTAATTTTTCTGCCTATTTTTTCATCCCGATCATCAAAAAATCCACGGATATCATGGCCTTTTAAATTCTCATACAATTCTCTTGAGAAATCATTGAATTTTTCTGAAATCGGCAATACGGCAATTTGATCGGGCGCTAACCATAACGGAAAATTTCCTGCGCAATGTTCAATTAACACAGCCACAAATCTTTCGAGCGAACCAAATGGTGCGCGGTGAATCATTACAGGCCTATGCTTTTGATTATCTGAACCAACATATTCAAGTTCGAAGCGCTGTGGCAATTGATAATCGACTTGAATAGTGCCAAGTTGCCATTGTCTACCCAAGGCATCTTTTACCATGAAATCTAATTTTGGGCCATAGAATGCAGCTTCTCCTTTTACCGCAACGGTGATCAATCCACACTCATCTGCAGCCTCTTGAATTTGCTGCCCAGCTATTTTCCATTGCTCCTCCTCGCCAATATATTTTGCTTTATTTTCAGGATCGGGAAGAGAAACTTGGGCGGTATAATTTTCAAAACCCAATGATCTAAATACCAAAAGCACTAAATCTATTACTTTAATGAATTCTTCTTTTACCTGATCTGGCCGGCAGAAAATATGGGCATCATCTTGCGTAAACCCTCGCACACGCGTGAGTCCATGCAGTTCTCCACTTTGCTCATAGCGGTATACGGTGCCAAACTCGGCATACCGCACGGGCAAATCTTTATAAGAGCGAGGCTTGAATTTATAAATTTCGCAATGATGAGGGCAGTTCATTGGCTTTAAGAAAAACTCCTCCCCTTCGTCTGGCGTGCGAATTGGTTGGAACGAATCCTTCCCATATTTTTCATAATGCCCAGAGGTAACATACAATTGCTTGCTTCCAATATGAGGTGTAACTACCGGTTCGTAGCCAGCTTTTACCTGAGCCTTTCGCATAAATTGTTCCAGGCGTTCTCTTAAAATTGTTCCTTTAGGAAGCCATAGTGGAAGCCCCATTCCAACCTTTTCAGAGAATGTAAAGAGTTCTAGCTCTTTGCCTAATTTACGATGGTCGCGCTTCTTTGCTTCTTCCAACAAATGAAGATACTCGTCTAGCTCTTTTTGTTTTGGAAACGTGATTCCATAAACGCGCGTGAGCATTTTATTTTTTTCATTGCCACGCCAATAAGCACCTGCAACACTTGTTAATTTAATGGCTTTGATTGGCCCTGTGGTTGGAATATGAGGCCCTCTGCACAAGTCAACAAAATTACCCTGCTTGTAAAATGTGATGGAGCCATCGGTTAAGCCATCAATCAATTCTAATTTATAGGGATCTGCTTTTTGAGTAAAGTAATCGAGTGCTTCTTGTTTGGAAACACTTCTTCTCACAAACGCATTGTTTTGTTTGGCAAGCTCAAGCATTTTTTTTTCCACCACTACCAGGTCATCTTCACCAAATGCCTTTTCACCTAAATCGACATCGTAATAAAAACCATTTTCTATGGGCGGGCCGATACCGAACTTAACCCCTGGATACAGTGCCTCCAATGCTTCAGCAAATAGGTGAGCGGAGGAATGCCAAAAAGCATACTTACCTCCTTTGTCATTCCATGTAAAAATTTTGATGGATGAATCTTGATCTATGGCACGTGATAAATCCCAAATTTCTCCATTTACTTCCAGAGAAAGTGCATTGCGTGCCAAGCCTTCGCTAATGCTTTGGGCTATTTCAATTCCTTTTATTCCTTTTGGGTATTCTCGTGAAGAACCGTCTGGAAGTGTAATCTTAATCGAACTCATGTATAAATTTTTTGAGGCTGCAAATATGCGCTTTTTCCTGATTAGCCTTCTTTATGGAGATAATTTTAGAGTTTAAATTGAACTGTGAACAGAACTCCAAAATGCCTAGGGGAAGGAAGTTCAACGGAATTTCCGTTTATGTCAATGTAAGATTTTGATTCTAAGTAAGTTAAGCGATGGACAAAATCAATCCTTATAAATCGGAATATATTTTCAACGCCATATCCCATTTCAAGGTAAGGCCTTCCTGTAAAATACCCTGTGCGTGCCGCTTGAGCTCCGTTTCGAGTGAATAACGAAATTGAATTTCGATTAGCTTCGCTTAAATCGCCTACAATAATATTGGTTGTTCCAACAAGTCGCCAATCCAATTTTTTAAGGAGCGGTATTCTATTAATTAAAAAGCCTTCCAAAAATTGCCTATACCTGAGCGATACATATTGGTCGCTGGTGAATTCTCCAAAATCCATCAAGTTATAGGTAAATTGAGAATAGATATTTGAACCATTGCCCAAATGAACTGCCAATAGTGGATACGGCAGCGTGTTGAAAATTTTCTCGCCCGTAAGGGTAATAAAACCAACACCGAGCGGCCCTAGTTTAATTCGTTTATCAATATTAAGTCTCACCTTGTTATACTCATAATCGCTGCCCAATACTCCATTAAAACCATGTGTATATCTAAAGGTGATGACTGGCCATTTTCTTGGCCCTACACTAATTCTTTCGTTGCCATTTTGCAAAAAGGTTTCATCTCTTGCATAGCGCGATTCTAACGCTACTTCAGCAAATTGATAACTATCAATTATTTTAGGATTAGGATCGTTTGGATTTTCTTTATGTCCAAATTCAAATGCAGGGTTAAAGGTGTGATATCTCAAATTTAATTTTTGAGAAAATCCTTTAAACAATTCTCGTTGATACGAGCCAAGCGCTTCGTTATAATAATAACCTCTTCTAAAATTTCCCCAACGTGCTGCTGTTAAGAATAATGGGTTGGATCCTAAGACTTCTTCATCAACTCCAAGGCGCACCATATCGTCTGTATATTTAAACGTGAGCGTTGTCCATTTCTTTCTATTTAAAATATATTGGACTCCCAACGAATATTTTGGTTTTTGATCTTTAAATCCATAAGCAAGAAATCCGCTATACATTACCTTTCTGCTAAAATGGCGATTGGTTTTAAAGCCAGCTTGCAAGCGAAAGCCTTCGATGCTGTTCCAAGCAAAAGTTCTTAGGTAAGATCCCACTTCAATTTGACCCAAGTCGTAATATCCATCAACTAAGGCTTTAAAAACTTCTGTATAGGTTTTTACTATTGGTATGTTTTTGAGTGTATCAATCATTTTGTACACACTCTTTTCAGTGGCACTTAATGGCTCGAACCTAAGGGTGTCCCAAAATTTATCATCGTCATTTACTTGGGCATCTTCTGCTACTTGAATTCTCTTTTCATAAAAAGAAGGTGGATTGGGTTTGTTGAGCACAAAATTTTTGTTGCTTGTGTAAAATTTTGCCAGCATCCCTGCCGATCCTTTGCTTATCTCACTTACATCAACAAGCACGCGGCTTTTTATAGGCAGCCAAGCACCTTTCTCAAATTGTTTTAGCTCTTGCTGTATTTTGATGCGTTCAATAAAATTCACATTTGCTTCTTTACCAACGGTAGCATCTATTTGTCGCAAGGCGTACCCTTCTTTAGTTATCCACATGGAGCCAGCGAAAGCCAGCTCGGATGCACTGCGAGGAAAAAAATCTATTCTATAACAGAAATCGCTGCCGATGTAAACACTATCAAGCAAATCGTATTTGTAATAAATTCTCCACCCATCTGCAATGGGCGACACAAAGTTTTTGTTGAGAATGGTAAGCCAATTTAAATAAAAATTATACTCCTGAAAACTAGAACCCACCACTTGTGTAATCATGGAACCGTCATCCACACCTACTCCGCTAATTTTGGTATTTTTTATTTCCTCTGTTTTCAATGAGGGGTTATCGCGGTAATAAATTTTAGAGACCGCTTCAGTAATGAATAAAGGAAGGATTGCCTTTCCATCTTCTCCCACAATCCGATCTATACTGTCCAAAACCATCGCCACTTTTTTCATCAGTTTTTTCTGTCTGAACTTATCGGAGATTTTATCGATATCTACCTCGGTCTTCGAATAAGAATCATATTCATAGGCAGTAAGCTGGCGCTTGTCGTTCTTATCTTTATTCTTCACTACTCTTCGCAGTATTTCAAAAGCTGGATTCTCTCCTGACTCCACTACTACTTCTTGTAGATTTTGAACTTGCTCTTGCAATTGAAAATCAACTATTTGATTGCTTGCTTTGGTTAATTTCTTGCTTCTTGATTTGTAACCTATGTAAGAAGCTATGATTGTATCGGCAGGCTTTAAAAGCTTCAACTTAAACTTTCCGTCAAAATCTGAATTGGTACCCACTTTTGTACCTCTTATTGTAACATTGGCAAACGGAATGGGGTCACCTGAATTAGCATCAGTTACTTTTCCTTGAATGATTATCTCCTGGGAGAAAAGCTGATTTGATAAGAAAATAAGAAAAAGCACCATCAATAAATGATGCTTAGAATTAGAAGTCAATTTCACTCGATTAGATTTAACTATTAAACTATAGATTTTCAAAACTAGGGATTTATACGGAGTTGTGAAAATAGAGGATAAGCGGTAATCGATTATTTTAGTTAAGATTGTCTAATTAAAATACTTTTGCGGGAAATTCGACATTACTTATAGTAAGTACAAAGGTTTAATGACCCGCTAATGAAACTCATCCTGATTTTTTTAATTTCTGCCTTTGCTTCTGCCTGTTTAGCTCAAAACAAAAACCGAGAAATAGGTAATTTTCCCGAAATTGATTCTACAGAAGTAAAGATTGACACTTCGGTTGTAGTGTATAAAAATAAATTATTGGTTTTTCCCCTTACAGCACTCTCTACTGAAACAAGTTGGGTTTTTGGTTTTGCTAATGCCTTCATTTTTAAAACGTCTAAGAAAGATAAGAATCTTAGAACCTCTACCATGCCTTCAGGCTTTTTATACACGCTCAACAAACAAATATTAATAGGCCTGGGAGCCAATATTTTCCTGCCAAAAGAAAAATATATTATCCGTTTTGAAAACTCGTTCAGCAAATTTCCTGATAAGTTTTGGGGCATTGGCAACGAAACACCAGAAAGTGGAAAAGAAAGCTACACTTTTACTCAGTTTTATATTAATCCCCAGCTGCACAGAAAAATCAAAAAAAATTTTTTTATTGGCGCTGGATGGGACTTTCAAAGTGTTTATGATATTAGCTACGATGCCGGTGGCAATTTCGCTTACCAAAAAGTAGTAGGGATTTATAATCGCACCAATTATCATGTTTCAGGCTACAGCCTTTTTCTCATGAACGACTCGCGCAACCATGCATACATTCCTGATAAAGGTTATTTGTTGCGCGTTAAGTTTTCTAATTTTAACAAAGGCGTAGGCAGTAATTACGATTTTAAGGTAGTGGAGGCCGACTACCGCAAATTTTTTAACCTTGGTCATAATCAAACTTTAGCATTTCAAGGACTTGGAACATTTACCTTTGGCGATGTGCCCTACAGAAGTTTGGCAGTGCTTGGAGGCAACACTATTATGAGAGGTTATTATTCTGGTAGATTCAGGGATAAGAAATTTATAGGATCACAACTAGAATATCGTTTTCCAATTTATTGGCGAATAGCAGGAGTAGGATTTACCGGAATAGGTCAAGTAGCGGATGAATTTTCTGACTTTGGTGTAGATCGGTTTAAAGTGGCCGTTGGAGCTGGCCTTCGTGTAGCTGTGTTAACCAAAGAAAAGTTAAACTTGCGACTTGACGTAGCGCATGGCAACCAAATTAATTATTACATTGTGTTGGCTGAATCGTTTTGAAATAGCTGTTCTTCGATATTTAAAAAATTATTGCCTGTGGAAAGCACTAGCAATTACCTAGCGCTAATTGACTGTTTGTTACCCATATGATGCGGAGTTGTTTTCAAAATATATAAATCAAGAACAGCCTTTGCTCTTGCAAAATATTCGCGCACATAAACTTTTAAAGCTTGCTCTTGTGAGGGTTCTTCTGCAGCAATGGCAACGGCATCCATCTCATAATAGCTGCTTATGAAAAGTGCCCTGTAGCAATGGAAGGGTTGGGTAATAATGGTAATTTTATTCTGGCTGAAAATTTCTTTACTCCGCACAATGGAGTCCAAGGTTCGCAGGCCAGCATAATCTAACGTAATAATTGAATCCGGAATTCCAGCCTTCATTAATGCTTTGCGCATTTCGAAGGGTTCGTTGTAATAGATGGAGCGATTATCGCCACTTAAAATAAAGTGAGATACCTTACCCTGATCATATAAATAAGCCGCTGTTTTAATACGATTTTCAAAGAATGGATTGGGCGATCCATTCGCTAATTTGTTACTCGTGCCCAATACAAGCACGATATTTTTTTTTCCAGATAATTTACTCGCTGAAATGATTTTACTTTCTGTGCTTTTTATTATCCACACATTTGTTCCTATAATGAAGATGATCATCAAGATAAAAACATAACTCAAACTCTTCAACACGTAATAGAGAATCTTCATAGCAGCCAACTATAAATCAAAGTTAGCAGATTGAACTCTGAGAACAATGCTTTTGCATGCTATCCTTTTATTTTCTTGATTGATTGGCTAGAAAATCCTTTTCTACTACATCGGGCTTACGAATAGCCTTTCTATACCATTCATATCGTATCTGGGTTGTCTCTTCTTCACTTAGGCCTATGAGTAAATCTGAATTTCGAATTTTAGGAATAACGGTATGGAGGCAAATAGCAGCACTTACCGATATGTTTAAACTTTCAGTAAAGCCGTACATGGGTATCTTCACCGTTGCATCGGCATTAGAGAGCGCATAGTTTGAAGTTCCGCTAAGTTCATTGCCTAGCAAGATGGCAATCTTTTGATCGATCGGTATTTCTTCGATAGAAATTCCTGCTTCACCCGGGTCGGTAGCAACTATTTTATACCCGTTTTCTCTCAAGTGATTAAAACATAATTCTGTATTATTCTGGCCTTTTGAATCATGTTTAATCAAATTCATCCATTTATTGGCGCCCTTTAACACTTTTGTGTTAAGGTCATAATGACTTTGATTTTCAATGATATGAATTTCATGCAACCCCATGCACTCGCAGGTTCTAATAACAGCGCTGCCATTCTGAGATTGGAAAATATCTTCTAAAACTATTGTTACGTACTTTGTTCGAAGAGCCAGCACTTTTTCAATGGTTTTTTTTCTTGGCTCCGAAATGAATTGTGAAAAATAGTTGGTAAGCAATACCTTTTGATCCATCGCTATCATAAAACATTAGGCGCATTAAAGTGTTTATTCGTGAAAATACAAAGTATGGGTGAACAAAGAAATTTTTTGATAGTTGGTGGAAGTTCGGGGATTGGGCTCTCCTTGGCCATCTCTCTTGTTAATAAAGGGAATAAAGTAATTGTGGCCTCTCGAAGTCCTATTGAGGAGCACGGAATCACTTCGCTCTCATTCAATGCTTTGACTGACACACTTGACCTAGCCACACTTCCCCCCCTATTGGACGGATTGGTATATTGCCCCGGCACCATCAATTTAAAACCATTTCACCGATTGACAGACCAAGAATTTATTGACGATTTCATGCTCAATGCCCTTGGTGCTGTAAAAGTAGTGAGATCGGTTTTACCGCTTTTAAAAAATTCCGCGCAAGCATCCATAGTTTTTTTTAGCACAGTTGCCGTAACTCAAGGAATGCCATTTCATGCCTCCATTGCCATGGCCAAAGGTGCTGTTGAAGGCTTGACCAAATCGTTGGCAGCGGAATTGTCTCCCACTATTCGTGTTAATTGTATTGCTCCGTCTCTTACCAATACACCACTTGCTGCACGATTATTATCAAGCGATGAAAAGAAAAAAGCTTCTGCCGAAAGGCATCCTTTAAAAAAAGTGGGCGAAGCTATAGATAGTGCTTTACTTGCTTCTTTTCTTTTAAGCGGAGAATCTTCTTGGATAACAGGCCAGATAATTCACATCGATGGTGGCATGTCCACACTCAGGCCGATGTAATGATGGGAGTATTAAACTGATAAATTGAGGCGGTACAATTCAGTTTGATTTCTCTATTTTTGTGACAATGATTTACGCCATAGCTTAAAAGATGCAATACCTTTTCCCGAAAGACTTCATCTTTGGCACAAGTACTGCAGCCACTCAAGTAGAAACTGCCTTTGAACATGATTGGAAAGGAGTGCCTTCCAAAGACGGTTTCGTGCTAGACCGCACAACCGATCATGAGCTGAGGTTAAAGGAAGATGCCCAGATTATTGCCTCAATAGCACCTTATTATCGCATGGGTTTAATGTGGAGCAAACTGCAGCGCGAACCTTTTGGCGAGTTTAATAAAGAAGCCGTAATGGAATACAAATCGTTTCTTGTTGATCTTCATTCGCGAGGCGTTAAAATTATGATGGTGCTTCATCACTTTACAAATCCGATATGGTTTGCGAAAGTTGATGGGTGGGAAAAAGAAGATAATATACCGATGTGGGTAGACTTCTGTAAAAAAGTAGTGCTGGAATTTGGTCATTATGTCTCCCACTGGAATACCTTTAATGAACCCAACGTGTATACAACATACGGCTGGATAACTGGCTTCTTCCCTCCTTTTAAAATAAATCTTTTCCTGGCGGGAAAGGTGGCTAAAAATTTAGGGTTGGCTCATGAACTAGTGTATGATTTTATCAAATCACATAACCCCAACCAACCTGTTGGCATTTCGCATAACACCGTTATTTTTTGGGCCGAGAATCCGCTTGGCTGGCTGCCCGCTAAATTAAGTGACTGGTGGTTTATGGAACACATGCCAAGTCATTTTGAAAAGGTTGATTTCTTTGGCATGAGTTATTATGCTAGGCTTCCTCATGACCCCATGCCTATCACTTTTATGGACACCCCTGAAAAAATGAAACAGTTAGGAAGGCCGTATGATGACATGTGGGAATATTATCCTGAGGGCATGAGAATATGTATTGATCGCTATTGGAACAAATACAAAAAGCCTATCATTATTACTGAAAACGGTGTGTGTGATGAAAGTGACACCCTAAGGCAAACCGCCATTATTGAC
>JANXRR010000299.1 GCA_025356795.1 Bacteroidia bacterium | reverse complement strand
CATTTACTGATTTTAACAGTGACTTACCTATCCAATCTGGCGAGTCATCACTTGAATAAATCCTTGAATTCAATTTTCCAATTGCAAAAGAATGCCCAACTGTATGCCCCACTGGAAATATGCCAAAGAATTTAAATCCACAATTCTTACAGGTACATTCTGCCATTACATTAATTGATTCAAACTTGATTTCATTTATCGAAGATTTAATCGCTCCACAATCAGGGCAGATAAATGAATTATCAACGCAGGGTTTAATCCTTATCATTTAACTATTCATTAAGTATTTTCTTGAGCTTCCAGAAAGTGAATATGCCTTTTAACATTAATCTTTGATTTTCTCTTGTTTTGGAAAAGAGTAAGTCAACAAGAAAAATACTAACGGTAAAGGAAATCATACTTGCCATGACCGACCCAACCGATGCATACTTAGGAATTAACACTAAATTGAGGGTAATATTGGTAATGGCTCCCACTACCACAGTAAGTAAAGAGTATTTGAATAAACTTTCGTTGACAATAAAAGCAGACTTGCCAACACCCATGTTCGAAAAGAAAAGGCGTAAAGCAAATAAGGAAAGTAAATACCCTGCCGCTTGATATTCGATTCCATATAGTTTAGTTATTAAACCTTCTGAGAAGAAATATATCGGAATGGCAATTAAAAGAAATGCCAGAAACATGATTCGATAAAGATTAATAAGTCGGCTATGATATAGCTCTATACTAATTTCTTTAGCCTTTGTAATAGCCGGTCCAAATGTGTTGATTAGTACCATGGGCATAAAGCCGAAGATTTCAATAAATTTAAGTGCAACTGAATATTGCCCCACCTCAGTAGTATTTAACATTTTGCCAAGCATTACCTGATCTATTCTAGCTTGTATATGTAATGCAATTCCGTAAAAAGCAAGTGGCCATGACTCATGCAGTAGTTGAAACGCCAATGTTTTTTGAAATCTCCACTTCCAGGGTGTTCCTTCTCGTTTATAATAAGTATAAAGAAATCCAACAGCATTAATAATAGATCCAATAACTACAACAATTGCAAACCAAATGAGCTGAGCATGCGTGAAGACCATTATTATCTTAATTAGGCTTACAAATAAATTTATTATCAGCTGAACTTGAACAACATATTTTGACAATACTTTTGCCTGAAAAAAATAACTTACCACCTCAAATCCTTTGAAAATCTCAGCAGCAGCTATAATCATAATCAAAGTATTGGTGAATGAATTATGATTCATAAAAAAAAGAATGACTGCCATTAGTGCTATTAAAATAGAGGAACCAATTAATTTGAGCATAAAACCTGTTCCTAAAAGATCTGTATGTCTATCTGATTGTTTAGAAAGCTCCCGAACGATAATTTGATCCATGCCGAGTGTTGAAAATGCAGAAAAAATACTAACGAAACTTATGGCATAATTAAGTAATCCGAAATTTTCAGGTTGAAGATAACGCGCAATATAAATTCCCACCACCATCCCAACCAAAAGAGTAAAACCCTTTTCAAAAATCAACCATGATAGATTTTCAAAATATTTTCTAAATCGAAGTGAGAGAGTAAGCATAGTGAAAAATAAATTAGTAATATTTTATCCGTAGATGTAGTTGTATCCTTTTAGTGAGGATGTGACATCGTTTAAAAGAATGCTAATATTTTTAATTTTCTTTTCTTCGTAAAGACGATTGATTTTTTCAAGATTAAATCGATTGGTATAGTTTGAACGAACAACATATATTGTTGCATTAGTATGCTTCATTAAAATAATATATTCTGAAACATAGCCTATGGGTGGCGAATCAATAATGATAGTATTATAGTCTTGCCTCAAATTTCTGATCAAATCGTCCATCTTAGGAAGGCCAATTAAATCAAGGGGATTCGGTGGTATCGGTCCAGCAGTGATTACATCAAGTCCTTTTATAGAAGTAGTATTGATTATGTCTTTGAGTGCGCAACTTCCAATTAAATAGTTTGAAAGACCTTTCACACCTTTTAGTTTGAAAGTTGTTGCAATCTTAGGCCTTCTCATATCTGAGTCAACAATAATGGTTCTCTTTCCAGACTGGGCCATGGCAACGCCAAGGTTGACAGAACAAAAAGTCTTCCCTTCACTTTCAACTGATGAGGTTATTCCTATTACATTGTTTTCATTGCCAAGGGTAAGGTATTGAAGATTAACCCTAAAAGACCTGAATGATTCTCCAATAGCAGACTTTCCATTTGCTACGAATACGGAAGTCCTCTCCTCTTTACTTCCGTGGGTAATAGTTCCTACAACAGGAATTCTACTATTTTTTTCAATATCTTTTACAGTTATTACATTATCGTTAATTATATCACTGAAAATTATTAAAACAGTGGAGAAAAATATTCCGAATAATACTGCCATCGCCAAAATCAATTTCTTGTTGGGAGCTATCGGGCCACCCCCAACTAGCATTGCATGGTCAACAATGGTTTTTTCAACAGTGTTAGAAGCTATAGCAATTCCTGCTTCTG
>JANXRR010000298.1 GCA_025356795.1 Bacteroidia bacterium | reverse complement strand
GTGAGCATTAGTGTTTACCACTATCTGGCCGGTGTATGACGGATCGGTATAAATTTCTTGATATCCCGTCATTCCTGTGTTGAAACAGATTTCGCCACCAGTGGTACCTAACTTGCCAATCGCAATGCCTTCCATCTGAAGACCATCGGCTAATAGTATGTATGCTTTATTGCTCACGTGAGTTATTAATTGACTTTGCAAAAATACACTTCTTTAACAGACTCCATTGTTACCTCAAAAAAAAATAATCAATAAAAAAGGGATTGAACTTGCGCTCAATCCCTTATATAGTATTCGTTTTCAACAAGTTATTCCTTCGCTTTTTTAGGAGCCTTCTTGGCAGCCTTTTTCGGCTTATCCTCAGCACTGGTTTCCTTTGCTTCAACCTCCACCTCAGTTACATCACCAGCCTCCTTCTTTCCCGCACTTCTGCTTCTGCGTGTCTTGCCTTTTTTCTCAATATCTTGTTTCTTATAGATTTCATTGAAATCAACCAACTCCATCATACACATGTCAGCATTATCACCCAAGCGAACATCCCCCAATTTGATAATTCGTGTGTATCCTCCTGGACGATCAGCAATACGTGAAGCTACTTCACCAAACAATGTTTGAACAGATTCCTTATTTTGAAGATAAGAGAACACGGTTCTTCTTGAATGTGTAGTGTTATCTTTAGCCTTCGTAATCAAAGGTTCTACATACTTTCTCAAAGCCTTGGCTTTCGCCAACGTTGTTGTAATTCTTTTATTAAGAATTAAAGAGGAAGCCATGTTAGAAAGCAATGCGCTTCTATGACTTGCTGTGCGCCCTAAATGATTTATTTTTTTTCCGTGTCTCATTAGTCTTCGTCCAATTTATATTTTGCAAGATCCATTCCGAAGGTTAGGTTCTTTTCTGCTACAAGCTGTTCCAATTCTGCCAGTGATTTTTTACCGAAGTTTCTAAACTTCATCATGTCAGAAATATCCAATCTTACTAATTCGCCCAATGTTTTCACATCAGCTGCTTTCAAACAATTGTAAGCACGCACTGAAAGATCTAAATCATGCAATTGTGTCTTAAGAAGTTTGCGCATATGCAGCATTTCTTCGTCTACCTGCTCTACTTCGCTATCCTTTCCGCTTTCTAATTCAATTGATTTATCAGAAAATAAACGGAAATGCTGAATTAAGATAAAAGCTGCACCTTCTAATGCTTTCTCAGGATGAATTGAACCGTCAGTCTCAATTTCTACAAGCAATTTTTCATAGTCGGTCTTCTGCTCAACACGAGTATTTTCAACACTATATTTTACATTTTTGACTGGAGTAAAGATTGCATCAATAGGAATAAAGCCAAAAACTTGCTCATTGGGCTTATTCTCTTCTGCCGGCAGATATCCTCTTCCCTTTTCTAATGTGAGTTCAATTTCAAAATGAGCAGCTTCATCTACATTACAGATTACATGCTCAGGATTTAGTATCTCGAAAGAGGTAGTTACTTTTCCGATATCGCTAGCTTTGAACTGTTTCTGTTTTTTGATATGGATTGTAATCTTATTATCAAAATTATCAGAAACCTTCTTGAAGCGAACTTGTTTTAGGTTCAAAATGATTTCCGAAACATCTTCTACAACACCTTCAATAGTTGAAAACTCATGCAACACACCGGGTATCTTTATCCCTGTAATGGCATAGCCTTCTAACGATGAAAGTAAAATTCTTCTAAGCGCATTGCCGATGGTTACTCCATATCCCTTTTCCAAAGGTTTGAAGGTAAAAAAACCATGAAAGTCATCAGACTTTTCCATGACCACTTTCTCAGGCATTTGAAATGCTAATATTGACATACGCGATTTTAAGTTTAAGAGTTAGAATTACTTAGAGTACAATTCGACAATTAACTGCTCGTTGATATTTTCTGGTATATCTTGACGAATTGGCAAATTAATAAGCTTGCCAGTAAACTCACGACCATCCCATTCCAACCAATTATATTTTTGAGCTGATTTAAAAGCTAAGCTGTTTGTGATTGCCTCTAATGATTTAGACTTTTCACGAACTTCAATAACATCGCCCGGTTTTAGGGTATAAGATGGAATATTAACAACATCTCCATTTACCACCACATGCTTATGAACTACCAACTGCCGAGCTGCCCTGCGCGTAATAGCTATTCCTAAACGATATACCACATTATCCAAACGAGCTTCTAACATTTGCAAAAGCACTTCGCCAGTAACACCTTTTTTACGTGTGGCTTTGTCGAACGTATGGGCAAACTGTCTTTCTAAAACACCATAGATAAACTTAGCTTTTTGCTTTTCAGCCAACTGAATAGCATATTCAGATTGCTTACGTTTTTTACCCTTTCCATGCATACCAGGTGCATAGTTCTTTTTTTGAAGTGCCTTGTTATCACCCAAGATCGGCTCATTGAACCTTCTCGATATTCTAACTTTAGGGCCTGTATATCTTGCCATATTCTTTTTTAGATTTTAGATTTTGGGATTTTAGATTTTTCTATCCTCCATCCTTTATCTTCTGTTGTTCAATTTATTTCTTGCTTTGATAGTAGATTTTATTCCTAGATCTAAAATCTTGCGTCTCAAATTATTTCTTAAACCCTTCTTTTCTTTGGAGGACGGCATCCATTGTGCGGTAGTGGAGTCATGTCCTTAATGATCGTAACTTCGATTCCAGCGCTTTGAATGGTTCTGATTGCAGACTCTCTACCAGCACCAGGGCCTTTTA
>JANXRR010000162.1 GCA_025356795.1 Bacteroidia bacterium | reverse complement strand
ATTTTGCGTGCAGATATAGTTGGAGAAGAACATTACAATTGCGCACAACGGGTTAAGTTGACACTTCAACGTTACAAAGAATTGCAAGACATCATTGCTATTTTGGGTATGGATGAATTATCTGACGAAGATAAGTTAACTGTAACACGTGCCAGACGCGTTCAACGTTTCTTATCGCAACCTTTCCATGTGGCAGAAGCGTTCACAGGGTTAAAAGGTGTACTAGTTGATATTAAAGATACCATTAAAGGCTTTAATGCAATTATGGATGGTGAATATGACCATTTACCTGAAGCAGCGTTTAACCTTGTGGGAAGCATTGAACAAGCGGCAGAAAAAGGAGCACGTTTAATGGCTGAAGCAAAAGGAAATTAATTAAAATTATGCACCTAGAAATAATTACCCCTGAGAAAAAGATATTTGAAGGAGAAGTTTCATTGGCTTCGTTTCCCGGGGCTGACGGCTCGTTTCAAGTGCTGAACAATCATGCGCCTTTAGTAGGGTTATTGAAAGCTGGCGTAGTTGAATATAAAACAAAAGAAACTACACGAAGTCAGGTGAAAATTACTGGGGGTGTAGTGGAAGTACTTAAAAATAAAGTGATTTTATTGGCAGACGGAATTGCTGTTTGAACAACAACGCTTCATTACTAGCAATAAGGGCTCCGATGGGAGCCTTTATTGTTTAGCCTAATTCCACAATGGGTTTTGATTTTTCAGTGTGCAAAATAAAATCATAAAAAAAAGGCTTCCTTTGGGAAAGCCTTAGAAAAAATTAGTGCACTTATTTCTATTGCCTGATTAACCATTTCACAAAAAAGACCACGCCAATAATTAACGCAATGCCTCCAATAATATTGAACGCATTACCAGCAATAATTAAAGCCACTAAACCTACGGCCCCAAATATCGCGGCAAGCTTTAGATCATGATCTACACCTGCAGATGCATTTACAACCTTTGCCTTCATTGACGCCTTTTGGCTCACCATTTTTTTTATTTCTTTTTTAATTTGAGATTTAACTTGCTTGGCCTGTTGCTTAGTCATATTCGCCAAAGTTTTCTTAACAACCTGTTCAGATAAAATGGATGGTTCTAGTATGACGGGCTTCGTTTCCAGACTTGCTGTTACCGTTGCTGGATCAATTACAGGTAAAGAAGTAAATTGATTACCATTTGCATAACTTTCGTGACGATCATACTGATTAAAATGAGCCGCATACTTATTGGATGCGCATGATGACAAAACAACGATAGATAGTAAGTAAAATAACTTTTTCATTTTTTTGTGTGAGTTTGTTTTGATCTAAAGATACTAATTAAACGGCTAAAAAAATTCTTTTCGAATTGCCAAAAGAAGTTAAACTGTCCGAAAACAGTTCCATATAAAAGCAACAAAATATTATAAACTGGCAATATCAAAATGTAGTATAATATAGTAAACCAAAGCGGGCGAGAGCCACCATCAAACAAATAATTAAACAATGGTTTCTTTAAAAAATAAACTGTAAAGCCAGTACAAGCAAATACAAGCAATATGATAAAAACCTGTTTGGTGGTGCCAACATTCCAACGGGTTCGAAGTTTATCAGTCCAACTCATTTACAAATCAATTGATGAAAGATAAGGATAAGTTTTAATGTCATTCTTGAAAAAGAAAGGGAAATATTTTCCAGTGACTTGTAGAAGGAATATTTGCTACAATTACTGTTTTTTCCTTTTTTACCGGATGTACAAATTCTAATTGACGCGAATGGAGGGCAATACTCGCATTGGGCAATGGCGAGCTTGCCCCGTATTTCAAATCGCCTAAAATAACGCAACCAATACTAGCTAGTTGAACTCTGATCTGATGTGGCCTTCCTGTTACCGGACTTACCTCCAACAAGAATTTTCCCGATGCTTGACCAACTAGTTTGTAACTCAATTCCGAACGTTGGCCTTTGGGGCTCTCACGAATGTAGGCGGTGGTTTTGTTTTTCTTCTCATCCTTTTCCAACCAATGAATAAGTGTGTCATTGTCTTTTGGTGGCCGCGAAGAAACAATGGCCAAGTAAGTTTTCTTTGTTTCCTTGTTGCGGAATAGTTCGTTCATTCGCTCTAGTGCTTTCGATGTGCGGGCAAAAACCACCACACCACTCACGGGTCTATCCAGCCGATGCACCACTCCTAAAAAAACTTCACCGGGCTTTTGATATTTTTCTTTGATATAATCTTTGCAAATCTCCGCGAGTGGCTTGTCTCCCGTATCGTCACCTTGCACAAGCACACCACATGCTTTATTGATTACTAATAAATGATTGTCTTCGTAGAGTACGTTTAGCATTCTTCAAACATGAGAAAATTTTTATAATTTTAGTTATGCAAACAGCAATAATTGACAAAAGTAAGGAATGGACGGTAGAAGAATTTATTCAATTGGAAGAATCTAATATGCCCTGTGAATTAATTAATGGAGAAGTGTTTATAAGCCCAGCCCCTAATTTGACACATCAAGTGGTTTCCCAGTAATTTAAACGATATTATAAAAGCTTATGCTAGAAAAACAGGTGGTTTGCAGCCTATTCTCCTTTCGATGTTTATCTCGATAATAAAAATGTTTTTCAGCCTGACCTATTGTAACATATCCGCCATCATATTCCCGCCTATACGAACCAAGTCATTCAACCTTAAAGGTTTAACTATTGAAAGATCATATTTCATTTGAGAAAAAAATAGATTCCGTCAAAATACTATACTATAATTTCAATCACGAATTGCCAAAACTCCAAAGCATCCGTTGTCGGCAGAAAGTGAAGAACAAGTAAAGCCTAATGTTTTCAAGAAAACCACTGCTGCCTCGTGATTGCGTTTGTTTTTATCTAACGGATGGTCTTCCATAAAAACCATCTTTACTTTATCCCAACTATGTTTTGGCGTTTCGTAAATAATGGGGTACTCGCTACCTTCACAATCGAGTTTCAATAAATCAACTGATTCAAGATTATTGGATTCAATTATTTGCTGCAACGTGATAGCTTTTACTTTTATTATGCTGGAATTATGATCAGCAAAATCAGTATAAATAGAGGCTGTTACCGAATTGTCATTCTCCACTTCTTTATAAATAGTAATCTCATCTACCGGTGAACCCGTTACAGCCATGTTGAAGACTTTTATCTTATTAGCAGTGATTGGATTTCGCTTTACGTTTTCACGGAATAGGTTGCAGTTTTCAGGAACAGGTTCATAAGCAAAAACAGTAGCTGACTTTATCTGTGAAAACAACATCATGTTGAAGTAGCCGGCATTTCCGCCAATGTCAATTATCGTTGGGTTTGATGGCAGCAATTTCACAAGCTTATCAATCCGATAAAAATCGGACATAAATATTTCTTTGAACACCATGTATAAAGACCAGGAAGGAACGGAGAAAGAGAGATTGTTTCCTCGCGTGGTAACTTCCATAGGCTTGTATTCTTTATTAAGCTTCTGTTGAAAATGTACTTGCCAATTGGAAACATAGCGAAATAAATTTCTGTAACGGCCTAATGAAGAATGTTCCATTGGTTTATGTTTTAAACTTTAAACTCTGAGGTAAAATGGAAAGTGATGTCCGGAAAATTATCCTGCACCATTTGCAACCATGCACGAGACTCAGCCATGAACACAAGCTTATCATCCTTGTCGCGGGCAATGTGGCGTTGTTTGCTATCAATAAATTCGGCTAGTTTTTTTTCATCTTTGCTGCTGATCCAACAGGCCTTATAAATACTTTGCGACATAAACTCAGCCGTGGCGTTATATTCGTTCTTCAACCGGAATTGAATTACTTCAAATTGCAAGGCGCCCACCACTCCCACTACTTTGCGTTTGCCCAGATCGTAAGTAAATAACTGAGCAACTCCTTCTTCCATTAGTTGCAGCAATCCCTTCTCCAGTTGCTTCGTTTTCATGGCGTCTTTATTAAGCACTTCCTTGAAAATTTCTGGAGAAAAACTTGGAATGCCCGTGTACACTAACTTCTCGCCACTGGTAAGCGTGTCGCCAATTTTCAAATTACCCGTGTCATAAAGCCCTACGATATCGCCAGGCCAAGCCTCATCAACCGTTTCGCGGTCTTGAGCCATGAATGCTGTGGC
>JANXRR010000160.1 GCA_025356795.1 Bacteroidia bacterium | reverse complement strand
AAATTATAGCCTTCTTTAGATCTAGTACTTAGATTTAAATTAGAATTTTGGAACTTAAATACATCATCATTCCCATTATCATATCCATCTGTAAATCTTTCGCCAAGTTTTATCACCGTTTCATCTGTTAAACCATCATTTGCTTTTATAGAAACTCTTATCAAATCAAAATCTTGTTTTGATTGCCCATAGGGGTTCAAAGGTTTTAATTGATTGATTTTAGACTCATCGTCATCGTATCCATTTTCCCCAAGCCCATATGTGGCAGCCGAAGATGCATACACCAGTGGAATTTGATACTTGATGCACCGCTTCCACACATCTTTCGTGTATTCAGTATTCATTCGCGTAAGCAGCGCAACATCAAATTCAGCTGTATCAGTTTTTGCACCAATATGAAAAATGAACTCAATCAGTTCATAGTTTTTATCCAGCCAATCCATAAAAAAATCACGATCAACAAATTCCTGAATTTTTAACCCTTTAAGATTTCTTGCCTTTGAAGCAACATCAAATTTATCTACCGCGATGATGGAATTAAAGTTTTCTTCATTCAGTTTTTGGATCAGGCAACTCCCAATAAAACCCGCGGCACCCGTAACAACAATCATGGTTCTTATTTTTTGCAATTTACATGAAATCTTTGTGAGCTTCGGTGGTTCAAAATTACATACAGAGCTATTGCTTGATTGCCTTTCGATAACTCCAAAAAGTGTGTTTATATTTGTAGCACATCATGATTTACGTAAGCCGAAAAGAGCATTTTAATGCGGCTCACAAGCTTTATAACCCCGCTTGGAGCAAAGAAAAAAACACAGAAGTATTTGGGCCGTGTGCCAATGAAAATTGGCATGGCCATAATTTTGAGTTGATTGTTACAGTTGCTGGAAATCCTGACCCTGAAACGGGATTTGTAATTGACCTTAAAAAACTGAGCACTCTTATTCGAACCGAGGTGGTTGATAGGCTCGATCATAAAAATTTGAATCTCGATGTTGATTTTATGAAGGATAAATTAGCAAGCTGCGAAACATTGGTTATTGAAATCTGGAAGATACTCGCTCCAAGAATTTCATTAATAAGCAAGTTTGGCAAGCTTCATTCTATCCGATTGTATGAAACTCCACGGAATTATGTCGATTACTTTGGCGAGCTACTAACGGCTTTAACCTAATGCGCTACTATCTGGTAGCTGGAGAGCGATCGGGAGATCTTCACGGTGGAAACTTATTAAAAGCAATCAAGCCACTTGATGCCGCTGCACACTTTCGTGGATTTGGTGGCGATTATATGAAAGCCGAAGGGCTTGATTTAGTTGTTCATTACAATCAAATGGCATTTATGGGTCTTGCAGCTTTGATCACCAATGCGAAAACAATTTACGATCGAATCAAATTTTGTAAAGCAGACATAGAAACCTACAAGCCAGATGTTGTGGTGCTGATCGATTATGGAGGCTTCAACAGGAGGATAGCAAAGTTCTGCAAAGCGAAAGGCATAAAGGTTTTCTACTACATTTCACCTAAAGTGTGGGCTTGGTACACCTCAAGAGCGTGGGAACTTAAGCGCAACGTGGACAAGATGTTTGTCATCCTTCCTTTCGAAAAAAAGTTCTTTAAGCAATTTGATTTTGATGTGGATTATGTTGGCAACCCCGTGTTGGATTCAGTCAAATCTTTTGTTGCCAATCGTGATTTCCAAAAAGAGAACGATTTCGCTCCAGAAAAGAAAATTGTTGCTCTACTCCCTGGCAGCAGAAAGATGGAATTGAAACGGATGATTCCCGTAATGGCAGAAGTGGTAAGAATGAGCCCTCAATTTCAATTTGTAGTGGCAGCTATTGAAACCATGCCGCAAGAGTTGTATGATCCTTTAAAAACAAATTCGTTCGTAAAGTTTGTGTACAATGCCACCTACGATTTATTGAAAAATGCTGATGCAGCCATTGTCACTAGCGGAACAGCGACATTGGAGACCGGCCTTTTTAAAATACCTCAAGTGGTAATTTATAAAGGGGGTAGGCTTGAAATTGCAATTATTAGAATGTTGGTTAAAGTGCCTTTTATTTCACTGATTAATTTAATTGCGGATAAACAGGTGATAAAAGAACTCATTCAAAAAGAGGCAACGCCAAAGGCAATTGATGTTGAATTGAAAAAATTGTTGTCGGATGTTTACTACCGAAAAGCAATGATAGACGAATACAACGCTATTTATAAAACCCTTGATATAGGCTCGGCTTCCGAAAATGCTGCGAGGTTAATGGTTGGTTATCTAAGAGGTTGATTTTAATTGCAAGTCCGATTCACTTCCCTTCAGAAGTCTAACTGAAGTTTTTAGTTATCTAGAAAACGTAAATCCTATCAACAAAGATAGGGTAGAATTTCTAATAGAAGTTCCATATGCATTATATGCACCATATAAATTTTTCAGGCCATAGTTATCCAATAATTGGAAAGAAAGTTTTGACTTTGAAGTAATTGGAAATGAGCAGCCAATGGATAATGAAATTCCATAGTCATTTCCTTCAATAAAATAATCCTTCGTAGCTTGCTCAAATTCTAACTGACCATTTTGAATAACATAATAATCAGAAGCCTCATTGCTCAAAATACTAAAATAAGGAGCAATGCCAATTTGCCAACGACTAGATAACGAATATCTAGGCATTATGCTAAACGTTAAGTACCTATCATCTGAAATTGTATGCCTAGCTGTAGGAACCAATGGCTGAATATTAGTTGTCATATTGTATCCGGCATAAGGCGAATCCATGTCATCCTTATATGTTTCAGAACCTTTGTTTTCCCATCTAACAAGACCAATCACATCCCATTTTTTTGAAAATGAATGGACAAGGCCAATTGAAAGAATATTCCCTGTTTTAAAGTTATAGCTCATACCATGCCTTTCATATCCTGTCTGAGTTACACTGCTAATGCCTGCATGGATCTCCATTTTTGATATAAAGAATTTTGGCTTAATTTCCTGACTTCTGGCAACATTAATTATTAAAATACTGAGACAGGACAACAAATATGCCTTCATTATTTCTTAATGATGAATTACAATCTTCTTAAAAATAACATCAGAGCCATTATCTATTTTGAGATAATACATTCCGTCAGGAATAGTTGAAATGTCAATGTTGTGAATACTTTCACCTATTGAGCTAGACCAAATCAAAACGTTATTTTTATTTGTTAAAGTCGCATGTGAAGAGGTTTCATTCTCGTAATCCGTAATTACTAATTCGTAATTGACTACGCTACTTTCAATTTACTATAATGTGATTTGCTGAATTTTTCTTCCGCGTAAGCACGATTGATCACCAACTTGGTGATGCTCTTATCTGAAGGAAGTTCAAACATGGCATCGTTGATGATGGCTTCACAGATAGAGCGCAAGCCACGAGCACCTAACTTAAAGTCAGCGGCTTTCTCCACAATAAAATCCAGCGCACCTTCTTTGAATTCTAAATCAATGCCCTCCATTTCAAATAGCTTTTTGTACTGCTTAGCCAAAGCATTCTTTGGCTCAGTAAGTATTTTTTTCAAAGCCACAGAATCGAGCGGGTTGAGAAATGAAAGCACGGGTAAGCGGCCAATCAATTCAGGTATTAAGCCAAATGTTTTCAAATCTTGAGCGGAAATAAATTGTAATAAATTGTCTCTATCTAATGCCGCGTTTTCAGAATGCTCGGCAGCCGCAGCAAACCCGAGCGGGCGAGTATTCAATCGCCTGGCAATTACCCGCGACATACCTTCAAAAGCACCACCGCAGATAAACAGAATGTT
>JANXRR010000157.1 GCA_025356795.1 Bacteroidia bacterium | reverse complement strand
GTGTGGTGATAATCAAAATAGCGCTGCGAATCCGGTACCAGTTCCACTTGAAAAGTACCCTGCGCTGCGAGCGGGCCAATATCTGCACCTCCACCCTCCTGCGCAAAATCATATATCCCGTAAGGTTCAAGCAAATTTCGCCATCCTTTTATTTTTGTTTTTACCTCTTCGGCACCACTCATCGAAAAACCTCTTGGTGTAAAGCCACCCCTATCCGATTCAATGGCAGCAATATGTTTCTCTTTATTCAGTGCGGCTAGCTCCGCATATTTTAATCCGCCACGCAAACCATTTTCCTCATTCATAAACATAACTGCACGAATAGTTCTCTTAGGCTTATAACCCATTGCTTTAAAAATGCGCAACACTTCGATGGATTGAACACATCCCGTTCCATCATCGTGTGCGCCTTCGGCAAGGTCCCACGAATCAAGGTGACCACCCACATCAATAATTTCATCTTTATATTCGCCACCTGTTAGTTGGGCTACTACATTAAATGAAGGTGCATCATCTAATATCTCACTATGGGTTTCCAAATAAAATTGAATCTCCTTATCTTCTTTAACCACCTTGCTAAGCAGGTTGGCATGTTTAGTGCTTATTGCAACAGCAGGTATTTTAGTAGTGTTTGGTTGATAGCGAACGCTTCCCGTATGAGGATATTCCTCCACATTTAGACCCATAGAGCGAACGATGACAGCCGCTGCTCCATACTTCGCAGCTTCCGATGCCCCACTACCACGTTGATTTACCGCGCCTGAATATGCTTCGAAGGTGTTGATCTTGGTTGCTTCCATCGGGCGATTAAAAAATACGATCTTACCTTGTATATTTTTTGTGCCAAGCTGAGCGAGCTCATCAAAATTTTTTACTTCAATCACTTTCGTGGAAACGCCTTCGGAGCCTGTGCCTATTGATCCGCCCAGAGCGCACACATTTACTTCAACAGTGCCCATTTTTTTGGAGTTGACTACACGGGCAATTTCTTTTTGACCACGGACCCAATGCGGCACCATCACGGGCTGAAGCCATATAGAATCGAAACCGAAATCTTGCATCATGTGTCGGCTCCATTCCACTGCGGCCGCTGCTCCAGGCGAACCTGACAACCGCGCACCAATCTTTTTTGTTAATTGTTCTAACATCATATATGATTTACAATGTTTTAACGACTCATCAAAAATGGTTTTGATCGGAGTCTGATCAGCTTGTTGAGCAAATGATTGGGTAACCAAAAATAAAAAGAATGGAAGTAAAAGTTTTTTCATTGAGGAAATCGAATTTAAGTTAACAGCGAAAAATTAAAAGTACTCTGTTTAAATCGCAAACTCAAAAGCCTTGAGTTGAAAAGTATTAAATTCGTGCAAACATAAATTGTATGGCCTTTCTATTTGACTCATTTGAACATTGGAAAATCTATTGTTTAAAAACCGATAAGACGTTGGATGAAGTTGTTGTTGAATATGAGACCGAGCAAAAGGGAAGATCGGAAGGAGAAATAATTGATGGCCTTGGCAAGGCATGGAAAGTGATGAAAGAGGCTGTTCATTCGGGATTAGAAGAGGAAATGACTTCACGCTCAGGCATGATCAACAATGGCGCGAAAAAAGTATATCGCTACCCCACGCCAGTGCTTTCAAAGGAATTTCAGAATTTGATTTCACGCGCACTGGCTGCAAAGGAGGTTAATTCGTGCATGGGCCGTGTGGTGGCTGCACCTACTGCTGGAGCCAGTGGTATTATGCCTGGAGTACTTTATACGTTGCAAGAAATTCATCAGATCAGTGACAAAAGAATTTTAGAGGCCATGATGGTGGCGGCAGGCATTGCCATCATAATTGAACAAAAGGCATCTATTTCAGGAGCCGTGGGGGGTTGCCAAGCAGAGACTGGAACTGCAGCGGCCATGGGTGCCGGTGCGATTGTGTTTTGCTTAGATGGCACCATCGATCAAGTATTCAATGCAGTGGCAATTACCATTCAATGTATGTTAGGGCTAGTATGTGATCCCGTTGCCGGATTGGTAGAGATACCTTGTGTGGTTCGCAATGCAAGTGCAGCGGCCATTGCCAATAGCTCAGCTCAAATTGCCTTGGCCGATGTGAACAGTGTGATACCTGTGGATGAAGTGATTGAAGCAATGGGTGAAATTGGTGCCAGCATGGAAACACGTTATAAAGAAACTGCACTAGGTGGATTAGCGGCCACACCTACTGCACAAAAAATTGCCAAGCGCGTGTTGATACGAGATATTGATGTGTTGCCTGATCAGGAAAGTTAAATCACTTAATAAAGCCAGGCCAAATGGAGTGCCCAAAAAAGTAAGTTGCAAAGCTCAAAATTACCCCCCAAAAGCACGCACTTACAAACATGTAAAGAATAATTTTTTCCTTCGGGCTTCCAGAACTTACTGCTAAAATTGTGCCTCCAATGGGCGTGAGAATTAAGGGTGTGAGAGCAGCTACGCCTACCAATCCGTATTTTTTCCACAGCATAACAAACTTTCTACTTCGATTCGAGAAGAGCTTTTTATTGGTAAAGAATCGTTTCAACAAAGTAGTGCGAAGCCACCCGCCAAAGTAAGTAAAAGCAACTACTACCGTCATCATGCCTAAGACAGTAGCAAAAATTGTTGTTACCAATTGAAGTTTAGAGCCGTAGCCCGACAAAGGTCCTAAAATAAACTTTAGCATACTCGCGAAAAAAACAGGAATAGCTTTTATTATCTCTTGCCACATATATTCTAATCAGAATCACTAAGCTAAGGAGAATTTTATGAATAGGAGATTGCTATAGTAAAAATTGCCGCGAAAAATTGGAATGTGAAAGTATTATAGATAAAGTTGTAAACTATTTGCTCTTATGGCCAACTCATTAAAAAACAATTCAACTAATCTCGACTCCAATTTACTTCAACAGCTATGTGAAGTGCAAGCAACTTCTGGTCATGAAGCATCAATGAAAAATTTTCTCCTTAATTACGTAAAACAGCATAGTAAAAAATGGAAAGTGAAGCCAGAGATAATTCATGGTGAAGCCTTTCAAGATTGTATCCTATTGAAATTCGGGAAGCCACGAACCGCCATTTTTGCTCACATGGATACCGTTGGATTTACCGTTCGTTATTTCAATCAACTGCTGCCGGTAGGAAGCCCTGATGCAGAACCAGGCGCAAAGCTTGTAGGGCATGATAGTCTTGGCACAATTGAATGCGAGCTGGAGTTCGACAAAGAAGATCATGCACTCTATAAATTTGGACGATCAATTGATCGGGGCACACCACTTTCTTACAAAGTTGATTTCCGCGAAAGCAAAAAGTTTATTCAAACCGCCTATCTCGATGACAGGCTAGGAATTTATAATGCCCTTATGGTAGCCCAGACTTTAAAAGATGGCGTGATTATTTTTAGTTGTTGGGAAGAACATGGAGGAGGTTCTGTGCCTTACTTGGCAGACTATGTTTATAAGCAATGGAATGTGCGGCAAGCACTGATTTCAGATATAACTTGGGTGTCGGATGGAGTGGAGCATGGCAAAGGTGTTGCCATCTCCTTGCGCGACCGTAACATACCGCGAAGAAGTTTTGTCGATAAAATAATTGCTATCGCTGAAAAGCATAAAATCGATTATCAACTTGAAGTGGAAGGGAGCGGCTCAAGTGATGGTGGGGAGTTACAAAAAACTAGTTTTCCCTTCGATTGGTGTTTTGTGGGCGCACCTGAAGAAGGAGCACATACACCTAACGAAAAGGTTCACAAACACGACATTGAAACAATGAATGAACTCTATCAGTGGTTGATGAAAGAACTTTAAAATTCGAAAAAATGGATTAATAATTTTGAATTGATCTTTCCTATCATACTGATAGGATTGCTGTATTTCCCCTATGTTAAAAAACATCCAACGGCTTCTTTTGTAGCAGGGTCAATCATCCAATATTCTTTCACACCAAATTTTTCATAAAGGTCATTGATTAATTCTGCCAATGTACCTTCCGGAAGCATTTTACAAACATCCATGATGGTGCGTGGAGGCTTTCTAAAACTGCGTTCATATTTCAAATTTAATCAAAAAGCATTTAATAAGTAGCGCATAATCTCTTAAGTTTGAATCAGATCAAAAATAAATTCACATGCCAACCCGCAGAGACTTCATTAAAACTTCAGCTGTAGCAAGTGCAGGCTTTACTATCCTACCATCGTCCACCCTATTCTCAAAAGATAAAGAAAGTAAAGTCAGGCTTGGCATTATTGGTGTCGGCTTTCGTGGGCAAAGTCATTTGGAACTCGCATTGAATCGTATCGATGTCGAAGTGGTAGCTATTTGCGATATTCAGCAACGCATGATTGATCTAAGCTTGGCAATCATAGAGAAAGCCAAGAAGCCAAAGCCACAAATTATTTTGGATGGCCCATATGGATATAAAAAAATATTGGATAATAAAGACGTTGATGCTGTAATTATAGCCACACCATGGGAATGGCATTCCGTCATGTGCATTGATTCCATGAACGCTAAAAAATATGTTGGATGCGAAGTAATTACGGGAATGACTGTGGAGGAGTGTTGGGAGTTGGTACATACCAGCGAGCGCACGGGCATGCCTTTGATGATGCTCGAAAATGTTTGCTACCGCAGAGATGTGATGGCCGTGCTTAACATGGTGAGGCAAAATGTTTTTGGTGAGCTTATCCATTTGCAAGGTGGC